>CAYSIU010000127.1:4654-7297 GCA_964431095.1 uncultured Chitinophaga sp.
TGAAATTTGAAATTGAAAATTTTGTCCAAATAAAAAGGATAGATAAAAATAAGTAATTACTCACTTAATCACAAAGTTATTATCTATATCTTAACTCAAATTTTAAAATATTTTTGATCATTTTTCAATTAAAATGCAAGGGAAATAGAAACTTAAACAAAATCTCCGCAATCGATTTTAATGTTTGAAAATCAAGGTATGGAACCACTTTATTTCGCTTACATTTTAAATGCGGGGAAATATATTTTTTTCAACAATATAAGAGCCGGCCTTTCAGATCTTATCCCTATGTCTTCCTGGTTAAAAAGCCTGAAAGCATTAGAAAAAAAATTCAACTATCAGTCGGTTGGATTAGTAGTATTACGAACAAAAAGTTTGAGCCGGATCATCAAAGGAGGAACCCGATGGTAAGGCTATCCCCATTTGATCGATGTTCTGTCCACATTTATCGAAGAATAACGGTAAATCCTTATTTTTTTAACTTGTTTTTATTAAATTCGTCCTGGTTATTTTTCACACATTCAGGACGTTGGAGATGAGAAAATTCTACTTACTAAGTACCCTAGTACTTACGATACTGCTTAATAGTCATTCGTATGCCCAGGATTTTTCCAATAAAGGAAAAGATTTTTGGGTTGCTTATGGTTACCACGAAAGAATGATCGGCGGTGGTAATTCCCAACAAATGGTATTGTACTTTGCGGCTGACCAGAACAGCAACGTAACTGTTTCCATACCGGGTAATGGGTACGTAGCGAATTATTTTGTAGCTGCCAATACAGTATTGACAACTGCTGCTATTCCTAAAAACGGCGCACAGGATGTCAGGCTCACAGCAGAATCAGTGGCACCTGAAAACAAAGGCATACATATTACCTCCGACAAGCCGATCGTTGCGTACGCACACATTTACAATCAAAACGTATCGGGCGCAACCATTCTTTTTCCCACCAATACATTGGGCAAGGATTATTATTCGATCAATTACCAGAATACTTCGAATAATAATAATTCCAATTGCTGGTTCTATGTTATAGCGGCTGATACGGGTACGACCACCGTTGAAATAAAACCCAGCGCCAATACGATCAACCACACCGCGGGTGTTACTTTCTCGGTTAACCTCACCCAGGGCCAGGTGTACAATATCATGGGAGTACTCACTACAAACAATAATCCTTTCCAGGGTGTTGATCTTACAGGCTCCACTATTAAAAGTGTCAATACCGGATCAGGTTGCAAGAAAATTGCAGTATACTCAGGTAGTGGCCGGATCAGCATTACCTGCAATAATAATTCCTCTTCTTCTGATAATTACATGGTGCAGGCAGTCCCTAAAGCTGCCTGGGGTAAAAAATACCTGACAGTTTCTTCTTCTCCGAACCAGCAAAATAATTTCTACCGGATATGCGTGGCCGACCCTACTACGGTAGTCAATTTAAATGGTATCCCTATAGGAGTGCCTTTGCAGGGCAATTTTTATTACCAGATAGGTCCATTGACTACACCCCAGTTGATCGAAGCAGATAAGCCTATCCTGGTGGCACAATACCTTACCTCGCAAGGGGCCTGTGGAAATGCCAACATGCCGGGTGACCCAGAAGTAATTTATTTAAGCCCGGTAGAACAGAATATCAATAAGGTATTGTGGAATGCTACCCCCAATTTTGCGATATTGCAACATTATGTCAATGTCGTCATTACAAATGCGGGTACCGCGATCAGCTCTTTTAAACTGGATGGGGTTACAGTTGCCCCGGGCTCTTTTAACGTACATCCGGGTGATCCAACTTATTCTTATCTGCGGACTTCGGTAACGCCGGGGCAACACCTGATACAATCCGATTCAGGCTTTAACGCGATCGCATATGGTTATGGCAATGCTGAATCGTATGGTTATAATGCCGGTACCAATATTATCGACCTGTTCCAGTTCGTCAACATTAAAAATCTTCACGGCACGGTCAATTTCCCAGCTACCTGCCGGAATACTCCTTTCCAACTGGCCATGGTATTTCCCTACCAGCCCTCCCAGATACAGTGGATATTCGGGGCCCTCAATGCTTATGGATTCAACGACACTACGCTTATTAACCCGGTGTATGATTCCAGTTGGGTAATAGCGGGGAGAACTTTATACCGGTACAGGTTGCCGTCTCTTTATAGCGTACCGGCGGTCGGTACCTACCCGATAAGGGTCATAGCGACTAATCCAACTCCCGATAACTGCGGCAATACTCAGGAAATTAATTTCGACCTGGTCGTATTAGACCCGCCCACCGCTGATTTTACTTATACTACCAATGGATGCTTTAATTCACCCGTTTCGTTCTTTGATAATTCAAACACGGGTGGGAGGCCGGTCATCAGCCGTTACTGGAATTTCGGGGACGCTAGTACCAGTAACATGAATAACCCGACGCATACCTATGCGGCGCCCGGTTCTTATAATGTTCGCTACTCACTGATAACCGATGTTGGATGCCTTGCAGATACGATCATGCATACCGTGGACCTGAATGCGGCGCCGGTAGCCGGTTTCACGGCTTCCACACCTAATTGCGTGGCAAGAAGCATCACATTTACGGATAATTCCATCCCCAACGGAGGAACGCTTGACCAGTGGACCTGGGATTTTGGCGA
>CAYSIU010000128.1:0-7248 GCA_964431095.1 uncultured Chitinophaga sp.
CAAAAAAACCATAGTTATGCCATTTCCAGTCGAAAAAATAATTTGACCAATAGAGGGAAGCCGAGACCGTTCCCCATTTTTGATTAAAACTCAGGTCAAACGAGAGGTTTTGCTGTAACAACCATTCGCGGGTTTTATTCCGCCAGGTGGTATCCACATAATTATTAATAATGGGCCCGATCCGGTAGAGAAACCCAATATACCTCGTAGTGAAAGTTTTATACGGAAAAATGGAATATTCAAAGGCGGGCTTCAGGGAAAAAGATCCGTCAATGTTATCAAAAGTGCTGCTGTTATAGCTCGAAAAAAGCCCCGCCGAAAAATGATTTGAAAGGCTTACTGCGAGGGTGCTGTTGACCGTTGAACGGGTGGTTTTGCTGATAGTGGTATCGCTGCTGACCAACTCGCCGGTGTTGGGGTCGTAATTATTATATATATATTTATTCCTTCTCCTGTTGTAGTTCGCCCCCAAACTGAGTTTTAATTTTTCTGTTAACCTCCCTGCACTGAAGCGAAGCTGCGAACTGGAAAAATTATAATTATCATTGCCGTTAAAATTCCCGTTCACACCAGTACTGAACACCCAGGAATTCCATTTGTCTTTTTGGGCGGATACTTGTTGATTCTTTTCGCCTGTGCCTGATTCCGGTACAATTACCTCGATGGTGGCCCCCAGCGGTGTTCGGGCCAGGAAAGGAATCAGCCCGAGCTTTAATACCTGCACCATTTTCTTCCTGTCCTCATCATTCGTTTCCACTGCATTCTTTATATAACTCAGTGTGTCGTTCACCCCCCTGAAGTTTTCCAAACCTTCAAAATATAATTTGTACTCCTGTCCGCCTCCGCCCGTGCGGGAAGAAGTGATCAATACATATACATTGGCGGCATACCTGTCATTTACATAGTCCACGTATTTGATCTCGGTTTTGATATAGGACATATCACACCAGGAATTGACACAATCGATGAAAAGCTTTAAATGGGGAGGGGAAGGATTGCTGTTTTGGGCGAAAACAGCAAATGAAAACAGCAGAAAGCAGGTGGTCATCCAATTTTTTCTCATACAACAAGGTGGTGGTTAATGATGGGGTCTTTCACAATAGGATCGTAGGGTAAGCTATTTATTTTATTGTTAACGAAAATCCAATTCAATCGCAATATAACAGCAAAGCAAAAGAATAAGCGAATTGTCGGGGGATAAATCTTATGAAAGGAACAGGTCGCCTGAAGATCCGCTGGGTTTATTATCGTGTAACTGATCCCGGCAGAGTATTCCCAGTGTCTCAATGGCTCTTTTGCCTTCCGGGCCCAGGTCAAGGGAATAATCATTTACATAAAGTTGTATATGTTGTCGCATCACTTCTTCGCTCATTGTTTGAGAATATTGTTTCACATAGTCACTGACCACCGGGTAATTTGCAAACGCGAAGTTCAGACTTTTACGGATCAACGTATCCACCTGTAAACGGATGGGCTTTTCCAAAATTCTCCGGGCTGCGATCCCACCCAGCGGTACGGGTAGGTTCATTTTACCTCCCCAGTATTCACCGAGGTTCATTATTTTCTGCGGTCCTCTTTGCTGGTAAGTGAACCGGTTTTCATGAATGATGACGCCCAGGTCCGTCTCGCCTTTCAGCACCGCATCTTCAATGGCAGAGAAGATCATATATTTTTTATGTTCTGCTTCCGGAAAGGCAAAGCTGAAAAGCAAGTTAGCCGTTGTATGTTCACCGGGCAGGGCTATCACCGCTTTATTCACTTCGTCATAAGAAGCCCCATTCTCATTATTTGATATTAATAGTGGCCCCACTTCCTTCCCCAGTGCGCTGCCCGAGTTCAGCAGGATGTACTTATCCAATGACTGAAAAAAGGCCGGAAAGCTGAGCTTGGTGATATCTAATTTTCCCTGCAGGGCCCATTGGTTCAGCGTTTCCACATCTTCAAGGATCACATCAAACTCCAGCTTCCCGGTCTCAATTTTCTTATTGACCAGGGCATCGAAGATAAACGTGTCGTTGGGACAGGGTGAAAATCCAAGGGTCAGTTTCATATTTTTTTTAACAGGCGAATCAGTTCATGGTTCAGGTTGACAATGGAATTTTTCAGGTCCCACTTTTTTTTATTTCGCTCCCCAATATAATTGCTGGCGCTCCTCAGTTGAAGAAAAGGGATCTTTTCCATGAGGCAAACATAATGCAGGGCAGCCCCTTCCATTGACTCCACGACGGGGTTGTACAATTTCCGGTAGAGGTTTATTTTTTCCAGCGGCACGGTGATTTCATTAACAGAGATCGCCCTTACTTTTTTTAGCCCTGCCTTTTTCAGCAATTCGCTTTTATTGATCAGCCAGCCCCCGGAAAAAGGATACTGATCCGGTAAACTTAATTTCAGATCGAAGAGGGTTTTCCATTTGCCATTTTCCATTACCCCCAGGTCGGCAATAATGTCCTCTGCGATGGCGAACACAGTGCCCAATGGAAGAGTTGGATCAAAACTTCCGCAAAGACCTGCCTGGATAATGATCCCGGGCCTCCGGACCTGTAATTGTTTCATCAATGAATAGGTAACGGCAGTCATTCCGGCCCCGGTGATCAGTACATCTGCATTCGAACCTTTTCCATGTTCGCTGAAATAATCCAGGAAGGGGGCAATTTCTTTGGCAGTCGCCGAAATTATAAGACAGTTCCTGTTCATTGTCGTAAGTTAATTCATTATCAACAACCCTTCTTTTCTCTTACCTTTGCAGCTGCCTGTCCGGCTTCACAAAGCAAGGGGAACATACCCGTCCGCCTCGTGAAACTTAAAGACCGGCCTCACCGGTTTCTCCGCCCGATGCTGTGAGAAATCCAAAAAGTAAAGCATGGTTTACTTGACGAGGGCTGAACATTTCAACGCAGCCCACAAGCTCTACAACCCTGATTGGAGCTATGAAAAAAACGAGGAAATTTTCGGGAAGTGCGCCAACGAGAACTGGCATGGGCACAACTATGACCTGTTCGTCACCGTGAAAGGAGATCCCGACCCCGGTACTGGTTTTGTGATGGATGTACAAAAACTAGGGGCCATCATACGCGAACATGTCATTGATAAAGTGGATCACCGGAACCTGAATATGGATGTGGCTTTCATGGAGGGCAAGCTGTGCAGTACGGAAAACCTGGCCATTGCCATTTGGGATGAATTGAGGCCGCACTTACCACCGGGAGTTGAATTGCATTGTATCAAATTGTATGAAACCCCCAGGATATATGTGGAATATGCAGGGACATAGAGCGTATCCGGCGAACCTTTTCCCTTTTTTTGCCGTTATGTTATTCCCGGTATTCCTTAATTTGAATGTATGAGCAAAAAAGTAGCCGTTTTTCGCAAGGAGCATTTCAACGCCGCTCACCGGCTCTTCAATCCTGATTGGGATGACGCCACCAATGAAAAAATTTTTGGCAAATGTGCACTGCCCCATTACCATGGTCACAATTATGACCTGGAGGTCAAAGTGACCGGAAAACCGGATAAAAAAACAGGGTATGTGATGGATATGAAATCACTGAGTGACCTGATCCGCCGGGAAGTGCATGCACGGTTCGATCACAAGAACCTGAATCTTGACACAAAAGAATTCAAAAAGCTGAACCCGACTGCAGAAAACATTGTCAAGGTTATTTATAAACTGTTGCGACCGCATATTGATCAGAAACTGGACCTGCAGGTACGGCTGTATGAAACACCGAGGAATTTTGCCGAATACCCGGTGGATTAAATAAAGAGCAAGTCATAAAATTCAAGAAACCCCAAAAGTATATGGCATACAAAAGATCTGAACAATTTGATGAAAAGGCAAGCTCCGGCCTGATGGATCATTACCAACAGATACTGGGTCTTATAGGAGAAAATCCACAACGGGAAGGGTTGCTGAAGACCCCCGAGCGATTAGCTAAAGCCATGCAATATCTTACACAGGGATACCAGCAGGATGCCCGGGCGATTGTCAACTCGGCCAAGTTCCACGAACCGGTGAGCGAAATGATCGTGGTAAAAGATATAGAATTGTATAGTTTGTGTGAACACCACATGCTTCCCTTTTTTGGCAAAGCACATATCGCGTATATACCCAATGGCTGGATCACCGGGCTGAGCAAGATCGCACGCGTGGTGGATGTCTATGCCAAGCGGTTGCAGGTACAGGAAAGAATGACAGTGGATATTATGAATGCCATTAAAGAAACCCTGAACCCGATGGGCGTGGCTGTTGTCATTGAAGCCAAGCATCTCTGCATGATGATGCGGGGTGTACAGAAACAGAATTCAGTGACCACGACCTCTGCCTTCGACGGTGAATTCATGAAAGATGCAACGAGAAGCGAATTCCTCAAACTCATCAGCTCCCGGTTAAGCTGATGGTCATTGTAAAAGAATTATTTATACCCGGCGGTTGATTGCAAAGTTTTATCAGGATATTGTGATGTCGGTATAATGCTTGAAATACTATATTTGCTTTTAAGGAAAGTTTGATTGTTTTTCGATCAAACTTTTTTTTGTTCGGATCCGCTTCTTCCTGTTCTGAAAAATGTGAAGGGTCAGAAGAGATAAATCAATTACGAATCATGAAACATGCATTTATATTCCCGGGCCAGGGTTCCCAGTTTCCGGGGATGGGCAAGGAGCATTACGAAAACAGCGTTTTTGCAAAAAAATTATTTGAACAGGCCAATGAAGTACTCGGCTTTCGCATATCGGATATCATGTTCAATGGAACGGAAGAAGACCTGAAACAAACCGCTGTTACCCAGCCAGCGGTATTTCTTCACTCCATCATTGCTTACAAGAGTATTGAGAATGCTTCACCCGATATGGTGGCAGGTCATTCCCTCGGCGAATTTTCCGCCCTCGTCACTAATGGAACCCTGAGCTTTGAGAATGCGCTTCAGTTGGTGGCCGTAAGGGCCGCTGCCATGCAGAGGGCCTGCGAGCTCAATCCTTCTACGATGGCTGCCATCCTGGGGCTTGCGGACGAAAAAGTGGAAACAATTTGTGAAGAAGTACAAAAGGAGACTGGAGAGGTGGTAGTACCGGCCAATTATAATTGTCCCGGACAGCTGGTGATCAGCGGTACCCGGAAAGGGATTGATATTGCCTGTGAAAAAATGAGGGCCGCGGGCGCCAAAAGGGCATTGGTGCTGCCGGTAGGGGGAGCCTTTCATTCCCCCCTGATGTTACCTGCCAAAGAACAATTACAGGCAGCAATAGTGGCAACAAAATTTCATCAACCCACCTGTGCCGTTTACCAGAACGTCGTGGCCAGGGCAGTAATGGATAAAGAGGAAATAAAACAAAACCTGATTGACCAGCTTACGGGCGCAGTTCGATGGGCACAATCTGTACAGGCTATGATTGCCGATGGTGCTTCAAGGTTTACCGAAGCGGGTCCCGGGAAAGTATTACAGGGCCTGATGATGAAGATCAATAAGGAGATGCAGACAGATGGTGTGAGCTAGAAAAATTCCGGGTTTTACTATTCCCGTTAAACGTACATTGAGCAATTGACCCATCCTTTATCGAATTCCGCATCGTATTTTTTGTAAAACTGAATGGCGGACTCATTCCATTCCAGCACCTGCCAGATGATGCGATTGAATTTCTTTTCTTTGGCTTCTTCGATCAGTCTTTCAAATAACATTTTACCGATCCCTTTTCCCCTTGCTGATTCCGTGACAAGTATATCCTCCAGGTACATGGCCTGTCCCTTCCAGGTGGAGTACCGGATATAATAGAGGGCAAAACCCAGGATGCGTCCGTTTTCCTCGGCAACGTAAGTCCACCATACCGGATTATCTCCAAAGCCGCTTTCCGTAAAGTGTTCGAGGGTCACTGTTACATCGTTCGGTGCCCTTTCAAATATGGCCAGCTCTTTTATCAGTTCCAACAACCTGGGACAATCTTGCCTTCTGGCTCTTCGAATGGTAATACTCATTGTTACTATCTTTTGAAAAAAAATTTATACGATTTTTACAATGATAATTTGAAAACCCAGGCGCTCAACTATCAGTTTGCTACCCGTTGGTATCCCGGACCTTTGATGAATCGTCCCGGTTTGGCACCGGTATGTTCACCGTTATTCAGCACCTGTACACCATTTACAAAAACATGGATCACGCCGGTAGCATATTGGTGGGGGTTGGCAAAAGTTGCATGGTCCTGCACCGTCGCGGGGTCAAAAATCACTATATCCGCATAGTTGCCCACTTTTAACTCTCCTCTTTTTTGGATCTTTAAATTGGTGGCGGGTAATTTGGAAAGTTTACGGATGGCTTCAGGCAGACTGATGATCTTCTCATCACGGCAGTATTTGCCGATTACTCTTACAAAATTGCCATAGGCCCGGGGATGCGGGTTTGATTGCAGGAAAACTCCTTCCGGAGCTCCGGATTCGGCATCGGAACAGAAACTTACCCAGGGAAGGGCAATCTCTTTTTTGATATTATCCTCTGTCATGGAAAAATAAGAAACGCCAATGCGGGTGCTGTCCTCAACAATCAGGTTTATCGCAGTTTCTTCCGGAGAAGCGCCTCTTATTGCCGCCGCTTCTTCCAGTGTCTTGCCGATGTATTTTCTCAATGAATCTCTCCGGAAGCTTAGCAGTAAAACGCCTTTGGCACCTCCCGCGCCATAATAAGTATTTTCCCAATCAGTGGGGTTGCTATTCATGATTTTTTTCATTTGTTCCCGGATAGCGGGGCGTTGCAGCCGGTGCCAGAGACTATCGAAGCCGCCGTCCTGGAGGGTGGGCGGAAAAGCAGCCGTTAGCCCGGTAGCGGAAGCAAAATAAGTGTACATATCGGCTGTGATATTCAACCCTTCATTATGTGCTGCGTTCACAATTTTTATCAGGCTGTCCATTTTTCACCAGTTGTCTTTGCCGGCTGCTTTCAGGTGATAGATCTCTGCATGAATATTTGCTTCGCGGGCAATTGTTTTCAGTTCGTCAAGCGCTTCAAACAGTTGATTACCCTCATTGCGCATGTGCGAGATATACATGCCCCCGTATTCAGAAGCCACTTTACACATTTCCACCAGTTCATTTGTTTTGGCAAAAAACGCCGGTGGATAGATCAGGGAACTGCCCACACCCATGGCGCCTTCCTTCATGGCCTGTTTCACCAATACCTTCATACTGTCGAGTTCTGCCAAAGAAGGATCACGGTTGTCTTCACCGATCACCATTTCCCGGATGGTAGTGGCGCCCACGAAAGA
>CAYSIU010000129.1:0-2413 GCA_964431095.1 uncultured Chitinophaga sp.
GTGTTTATCATTAGAAAGGGTGGGAAAGGGATAACTGGGGCTTCTCGTTTATGGCCAATGTGCTCAATAAATACGGCATCATCCCCACCAGCATGTATGATGGTCCCTCCCCCGAAAATCTTAAGAATGTTTCTATTTATTTCCTGATCGATCCCGATTGGCCGAAGGAGAACAAGAACCCGAATTATATCGAACAAAAACACATTGACGCCCTGTATAATTATGTGAAGAATGGGGGCCTGATGGTGATGATGTCCAACGACAGCAATAATGTGGAATTCAAACATTACAATGAACTGGCGGAAAGATTCGGTATCCACTGGAACGAGAACATGCGGCATGATGTGATTGATAACCAGTTCGAGCAGGGGGCATTGCCTATTCCTCCCAATCACCCGAACTTCAAAAATGTGAAAAAAGTTTTTATCAAACAGTTATGCACGCAGAATATAAAAGCGCCGGCATACAGTGTTTACAGTGAAAATGGGGAGGTGATCATGTCTGTTTCAAAGGTCGGGAAGGGAACCGTATTCGCCGTGGGCGATCCCTGGTTCTATAATGAATATACCGATGGAAGAAAGATCCCTTTGGAATATGAGAACTATAAAGCGGCGGACGATTTGGTGAGATGGCTAATTAAAAATACTAAATGATGGATAGTAAATGTCAGGTGTTAAGTTAGTTCAATAGGTGTGGAATGAAATATGAATTGATAAAGGTACCCTAATGGCGATATATACAGTCAATGAAAAAAATAATCCCGATAATAATTCAATGTTTGACCGTGGGGATGGTTCTGCATTCAGCTACAGTAGCGCAGCCATCCTCATCGAATCTTTCAAAGAAAATAATTGTCGCGGTTGATGGCAGCGGGGATTTCAAAACCATCCAGGATGCGATCAATAGTTTACCTGATTCGTCAGCTACACCCCGGACCCTTTTCATCAAAAAAGGGATCTATTCCGAAAAGCTTTTTGTTTCAAAGCCCAATATCGTTTTTGAAGGAGAAAATAGGGAAAAGACCATCATCACGGCCAGTATCGCCCGTGACGAATGGCGCTGCGATCATGCCGATGACTGGGGAGTGGCGACTGTAAACGTAAGGGCCAATGACATCACCTTGAAGAACCTCACCCTTACCAACAGTTTCGGGTTCGATTTCTCCGAAAGAACCATTCATTGTGCTTCCGATACATCTGCCAATAAAGAAAAAAAGCTAAAAAAAGACGGACACCAGATGGCGCTGAGGGTAATGAATGCAACGAAATTAAAGGCCATCCATTGCCACTTCATTGCGTTTGGCGGCGACACGGTCAGTCCATGGGACGTGGACAACGGGATGTGGTATTTCAAGGATTGCATCATGGAAGGAGGAGTTGATTTTTATTGCCCGCGAGGGTGGGCCTGGGCCGAGGATTGTGAATTCATTTCTCATACCGGTCCGGCGGCGATCTGGCACGATGGGTCGAAATACGAAGATTCAAAAACAGTACTGTTGAATTGCAGCTTTAAAGGATACGATGGCTTTTTGCTGGGGCGGTATCACCGGGACGCGCAGTTCTACCTGCTGAATTGTCAATTTGCCAAAAACATGAAGGATTCAGCCATTTACCTGGTACCTACCGGCAATACGATACAATGGGGCAGGAGGATTTATTATTACAACTGTCACCGCGAAAGCGGTAATGATTTCACATGGTATAGTAATAACCTTCCCGCCGGACTGAAAGAAAGTGATATTACGGTGAAATGGGTATTCAAAAACCGGTGGAACCCTGAAATGAATTAATGAATCATGCTATTATCAAAAGCTACGATAAAAAATATTCGCTCCCATCCCGGTCTCATCCTGCCGGATGAAAAACTATTTTCATTGCCGGAAAAGGTGCTACAATTCGGAACGGGGGTGCTGCTAAGGGGGTTGCCGGATTATTTCATTGATAAAGCCAACCGCAATGGTCTTTTTAATGGCAGGGTACTGGTAGTGAAATCCACCCCGGATGGTGGAACGGATGATTTTGGCAAACAGGATGGACTTTATACAGTTTGTGTGCGGGGAATTGAAGACGGAAAAAAGATAGATGAAACGATCGTCCATTCCTGTATCAGCCGGGTGTTATCGGCCAGGGAGAACTGGGCCAGTATCCTGGAATCCGCTCATAATCCCGCCCTGCAGATCATCATTTCCAATACCACCGAAATCGGCATAACCCTGGTGCAGGATGATATCCGCCTAACTCCTCCCCTTTCTTTTCCGGGCAAATTGCTGGCCTTTTTATACCGGCGCTATAAAGCTTTCTATGGATCGTCCGAAAGTGGCATTGATATTCTTCACGATTAACTCAAAGGCGATAATGGTACATCGTCTCTGACCACCTCTCTGCACTTGGCTAATGTCACAAGTTCGTGAGAC
>CAYSIU010000129.1:2423-7226 GCA_964431095.1 uncultured Chitinophaga sp.
CGCTATAAAGCTTTCAATGGATCTGCTGAAAGTGGCATGGTGATCATTCCCACTGAACTGATTACCGATAATGGCAGCACACTGCGTTCCATACTGCTGGAGCTGGCGAAAATGAACAGGCTGGAGGAAAGGTTCATGGAATGGCTCCAGACCGCAAATCATTTTTGCAATTCGTTGGTGGACCGGATTGTTCCCGGAAAATTGCCGGATAAAGAATACCGGGATACAGAAAAAAGACTGGGTTTTTCGGATAACCTGATGATCATGACAGAATCTTTTCGCTTATGGGCGATCGAATCTGATGATGAAAAAGTGAAAGGGCTTCTTTCTTTCGCCCGGGCCGACGAAGCGGTTGTGATTGCCCCCCGCATTGAAAAGTACAGGGAACTCAAGCTTCGCCTGCTGAATGGCACGCACAGTTTCAGTTGTGCGCTGGCATGGCTGGCAGGTTTTGATACGGTGAAAGAGGCAATGAGTGATGAACATCTCTCCTCCTTTATCCAGGATCTTGCATTGGATGAAATTGCCGTGGCCATTTCAGGAGATCTAATCGACTACCCCGAAGCGGCGGCTTTTGCTTCCAGGGTGCTGGACCGGTTCCGAAATCCATTTATGGATCACTCCTGGTTAAATATTGCGGTGCAATACAGTTCCAAAATGAAAATGCGGAATGTTCCCTTGATCTTGCAACATTATGGTAAAACCAGCCACCTGCCTGATCATATGGCGCTGGGATTCGCTGCTTTCCTTCTTTTTATGAGATGCCATGAGAATGGCAAAGGACAATATGAAGGATCTGTCAATGGAAAAGCTTACCCCATCCAGGATGATCATGCAGGGTGGTTTGCTGCCAAATGGCGGGAGGGCAATACAGATTCAGTAGTCGAAGCTGTGCTGGCCGATAAAAATTTCTGGGGGGCCGACCTCTCAGCCCTGCCGGGTTTTACTGAAGCCATTAAAGTAAATTTGAGGTCGCTGACCGATAGCGGTGCAATAGAAAGTATTCAACGGTTGCAGTTAAATAAAATGGAGGCCTGATGAATAGGGCTGTATTAAAAATACATCCGAAAGATAATGTACTGGTGGCGTTGACGCATCTGGGCAAAGGGGCTGTCGTGCACTTTAATGGTGATGAATATACATTACAGGATGATGTTCCTTCCAAGCATAAATTTTTCATGCACGATATGAAACCCGGTGACGAGGTGACCATGTATGGAGTTCTGGTGGGCAAAACCCAGTCTGCGATCCATCGCGGTAGCCGGATGACCACGGAGAACACCAAACATGCTGCACAGCCTTATGCTTATCAGGGGGTAAATTATGAGTGGCGGGCACCCGATGTAACAAAATTCAGGAACACAACATTCAAAGGTTATCATCGCAGCGATGGAAGAGTTGGAACAGCGAACTACTGGTTATTCATCCCCACAGTTTTTTGTGAGAACCGCAACCTGGATGTGATCCGCGAGGCCTTGCACAATGAATTGGGCTATGCGGTAACGGATAAATACAAACGATATACAAAACGACTGGTTGAAGCTTTCAGAAAAGGAGAGAATATTTCATCCGGTAACTTCTCTCCCCTCTTCCCGGGAGAGGCGCAAGGAGTGCGGTTATTCAAAAACGTAGATGGTATCAAATTCCTGAACCACGAGGGAGGTTGCGGGGGGATCCGGCAGGATGCTCAGGTATTGGGCAGATTGCTGGCCGCCTATGCCGATCATCCCAATGTGGGTGGTGTAACGGTGCTGAGTCTTGGCTGCCAGAACCTGCAGGTACAGGATTTTTTAAACGATCTGAAAAAACATAACCCGGGCTTTGATAAGCCATTGTATATTTTCGAGCAGCAACAATCCCAGAGCGAAGAGCAATTGATTGCCGAAGCCATCCGTAAAACATTTGAAGGCCTGGTAACGATCAATAAACTGGAAAGAGCGCCCGCCTCCCTGGACAAATTATGTATTGGCGTGAAATGCGGTGGCAGTGATGGCTTCAGCGGGATCTCCGCCAACCCGGCCGTGGGTTATTGCGCCGATCTTGTGGTGGCCCTCGGTGGCAAGGTTTTATTAGCTGAATTCCCGGAGCTCTGCGGGGTGGAGCAGAACCTGGTGGACAGGGCTGTGAACAAAGAAACAGCGGAAAAATTTATTCATTTAATGAGGACCTACAATGAGCAGGCCCTGAAAGTGAGTTCGGGTTTTCATATGAATCCCTCCCCCGGTAATATAAAAGATGGCCTGATCACCGATGCCATGAAAAGCGCCGGCGCTGCAAGGAAAGGGGGTACATTCCCGGTGGTTGATGTATTGGATTATACAGAACCGGCTACCAAAGCGGGGTTAAACCTGGTATGCACACCCGGCAACGATGTAGAAGCAACTACGGGCAAAGCAGCCAGTGGCGCCACGCTTATTTTATTCACGACCGGATTGGGCACGCCCACAGGTAATGCTGTATGCCCTACGATCAAACTATCTACCAATTCGGCCCTCGCAAAAAGAATGGGTGATATCATTGATATAGATACCGGCCCGGTGATTGAAGGAGAAAAAACGATTGAAGAAATGGGAGAAGAGATACTGGAGTATTGCATCAAGGCGGCCAGTGGCGAAGTGATACCAAAGGCGGTGCAATTAAACCAGGATGATTTTATACCCTGGAAGAGAGGGGTAAGTTTGTAAATGAATGGGAACGCGGATTATTGGGGTCGGGGATCATCGCTGATTAAATCCGCCCAATCCGTATGATCTGGTCATCGGCGTTACTATTAAAAATAGAACAGGATGAAAAACTTCCTTGACGAAACTTTCCTGCTGAAAACAAAAACGGCGCAGCGTCTTTACCAGGAGTATGCCAGGGACATGCCCATCATTGACTACCACTGCCATTTGTCGCCGCAACAAATGGCTGATGACATGCGCTTTGAAAATCTCACACAGGTATGGTTATACGGTGATCATTACAAGTGGAGGGCCATGCGCGCCAATGGTGTGCCAGAAGACTATTGCACGGGTACCAGGAGCGACCGGGAAAAATTTCAGAAATGGGCAGAAACCGTTCCCTATACCCTCCGCAATCCCCTGTATCACTGGACACACCTTGAACTACAGCGTTATTTCGGGGTATATGATATATTAAATCCTGATACGGCAAAGAATATCTATGAAGAATGTACGGCCAAACTGCAGACGCCCGAATACTCCGTCCGCAACCTGCTGCGCAAAATGAATGTCAGGCTGGTTTGCACGACCGATGATCCGGTAGATACGCTGGAACATCATCGCCGGCTGAAAGAAGATGGCTTTGAGATCCCCATCCTGCCTGCTTTCCGGCCGGACAATGCCATGAATGTAAGCAGCGCCCCGAAATTCAATGCCTATATAAAAAAACTGGAAAAGATCACCGGTATCGCTGTTTCCTCTTTTGATGATTTCCTTTATGCCCTGCAGAACCGCCATGATTTTTTTGCTTCGATGGGTTGCAGTGTTTCCGATCATGGCCTGGAAGAGATCTATGCCGAGGATTTTACGGGATCGGAGATCGACAGTATTTTCAACAAGATACATGGCGGCAAACCATTGAATGAAACGGAGCAGCGGAAATTCATGTCTGCCATGCTGATCCATTTTGCCGAGTGGGACTGGGAAAAAGGCTGGGTGCAGCAATTCCATCTCGGGGCGTTAAGAAACATTAATTCGAGGATGATGCAGACGCTGGGTCCCGATACCGGCTGGGATTCGATCGGAGACTTTTCGCAGGGAAGACCGTTGGCTAAATTCCTGGATAAGCTGGATACTAATAACAAACTGGCAAAAACAGTCCTCTACAACCTGAACCCGGCCGACAATGAACTGATCGCGACAATGATCGGGAATTTCAATGATGGTTCCATAGCCGGGAAAGTGCAGTGGGGTTCAGCCTGGTGGTTCCTTGATCAGAAAGACGGGATGACCCGGCAGATCAATGCCCTGAGTAATATGGGCCTGCTCAGCCGCTTTATCGGCATGCTGACCGATTCAAGAAGTTTTCTTTCCTATCCGCGGCATGAATATTTCCGCCGTCTGCTCTGTGATCTTTTCGGGGATGAAATAGAGAACGGGGAATTGCCTAACGACTTGCCCTGGATCGGCAAACTAATACAGGATATCTGTTACTATAATAATAAAAACTATTTTAACTGGCAGCTGGAGTCATCACCCGCTACTAAAAAAACACCAGTTTAGCATAACCAAATGGGAATACTTCAGCAATTTGATCTTTCAGGCAAGACTGCGCTTGTCACCGGTTGCAACAAGGGCATCGGCAGGGCCATGGCAGCGGGACTGGCCGAGGCCGGGGCGGATATCCTTGGCGTTTCGGTGTCACTGGAACCCATTGGCAGCACCATTGAAATAGAGGTCAGGGCATCGGGTAAAAACTTCAAAGCTTACCAGGCGGATCTTTCCGACCGGGAAAGCATTTATGCATTTCTTAAAAAATTACTTGCTGAGAATACAGCGATTGATATTTTAATTAATAACGCGGGTACCATTATGCGGGCCCCTGCAGCAGAACACAGCGATGAATACTGGGATAAAGTGATCCGTATAAATCTCGATGCACAATTCATACTGGCAAGGGAGATTGGGAAACATATGTTGGAACGAGGAAGCGGTAAAATTATTTTCACCTGTTCTTTGCTGAGTTTCCAGGGAGGAATACTGGTCCCGGGTTATGCCGCGAGCAAGGGAGCTGTCGCTAGTCTTGTAAAGGCCTTGGCCAATGAATGGGCTGGTAAAGGCGTCAATGTGAATGGAATTG
>CAYSIU010000130.1:0-7181 GCA_964431095.1 uncultured Chitinophaga sp.
TTTCTCAGGCACCCTCACCCATCGCAATTTTTTCCATAAATTCTTCTGTGGCTTTTTCGATACGCTTTTCTGCAATCAGATCCAGCACCGTTTTTATTCTGCCATTGACTGTTTTCAATGCTTCCTGAGCTTGGGGATGGTCTTTCAGCAGGTCGAACAGCGGAGGTTCGTGAGCGACCAGGCTTTTAAACAGACCGGGTCGCCGGGTTGCAGTTTTCAAAACAATGGCGGCCCCGAATGAATTACCTGCGATATGAGCCGTTGAAAGACCCAAGTGTTCCACCAATTTGATCAGGTTTTCTATATCTTCCTCCATATAGCCTTGTCGCGATGGCCGTTCGCTCTAGCTATGACCTCTCCGGTCATAAGTGAGTACGCGGAATGTTTTAGACAAACCTTCCGTAACCAAATCCCAGTTATGATGATCGCCCCAGGAGCCATGGACCAATACCAATGGGTCGCCACCTGAACCCGTAAGCTCCCAGTACAGTTTTACCCCGTTGATCTTATCTATCGGCATGAGCGATTGGTTTTAATTTTGTAACCCAATATTCACACATAGGTACATAAAACATGGGGACACGTAGCTGAAATCTAATGTGGCCCCGGTTGGTAAATCGTTTTTTCAAAACACACACTATTTAAGTCATCCTTATATTGACCGAAATTCGGAATGATAGTATATCCATTCTTTTGGTAGAGCGAGATGGCTTCGGGTTGTCTTTTCCCGGTCTCTAAAATACATTTTTTATATCCCAGCTCTTTTGCCCAGGTTTCCAGCTCAGCAAGGACGATAGCACCGATTCCATGACCTCTTTTCAATGGGGGGACAAACATTCTTTTGACCTCCATAGAGTCCTTTGAAAATTCCCTGATGGCGCCACAACCTACTGCTGCAGGGCCTTCATAGACGATCACCACATGTTTTATATCCGAAAGCTTATTGAACCGGGCATAAAAAACATGGTCTTCCCCGTCGCGGCCTTTCAACTCCTTGTCCAACTCCTTTACCGTTCCTGGAAATCGGGGTTGGTCACATCAGCTCTTATCAGGGTGAATTTTTCAGTCATATTTGTCCTTACCCATTATGGTAGTATCGGCCGTGATTTGTTTAAATCCGGGTACCACTCCATTTTGCTGTGCCTGGCTTATCGATCAGTTAACTAAAGGTAATCATCAACGGTACATGATCGCTGAATTGTGTCCAATACCCGGCATCCCCGATCTCAACCGAACTGATCTTATCCGCAAAATCCCTTGAAACAAAACAATAGTCAATATGATAAGGCTTGTTGGTATGCCTGTACATATAAAGGGTTGGATGTTTTTCCTTTCCCTGTTTTTGTTGGTGAAATAAATGGTAAGAACTGAAGATCCCTTTTTCCTCCAGTTTTTTAACAACATTCGAGTGATTACCGGCCCTGTTTTTCTTATCCCAGATCGTGTTGCTGTTGAAATCCCCGATGAGGATGGTTCTTTTGCCGGAAATGATAGGATCATAATGATGGATGGCCTTCCATACCTGTTCTATATATTGCCCGTCCGGGTCATTGGGATTATAGGCCCAAACAGCAAACAGCCGGAATGAACGCCGGCCATTGGAAACCATCACAGGGGCGATGGTCTTAAGCCGGGTGTTGTGTTTATCAATGATTGAAAACCTGAATTTACTGTAGGAAAAGATCCCCAACCCCTTGTTTTTATTTTTCCCAAACCAAAGGAGGTCGGCAGGTTCCTGTAGTCCGCCCGGGAACTTTAATTTTTCGGGATGCTCGCATTCCGGTACTACTAAAATATCGGGATGATGCGGCAAAATGAGTCCGGCTTTTTTCCGGAATGCCATATTACAGTTCCAGGTGATGAGTTTCATGATCAGGGTTTGCTGTTGGAGTCTGCATTAACGATTACCAGGATCAGGTGAGGGGTATATTCATATCATTGAAGATCCGGACTAAGACAATCACATAACAGTATAACAAAAACGGATCGGCATTCAGTAGCTTGCATTATTCATCCTCTCAAAAGCCATTTTCAATTCTTCCGGCCCGGCTTTGAGCATGTTTTCACTGAAACTGTAGGTGATATCCTCGCGGCCTTCTTCTAATTGTTGAAATACGGCATCGATAAAACCATCCACCGGGGGTGCAAAATCGTGAATGCCCTTGCCGCCCAGGTCGGTGTTAAGGGCGGGAGGGATGAGCTCTATCACTTTAATATTACGACCCTTCAGCAAATGGCGCAGGGAAATTGTGAAAGAATGCAGGAAGGCCTTGGTGCCGGAATAAACAGGGACTCTTGTGAGCGGAGAGAAGGATAGGGCCGAAGTGACATTCATGATACATTCAAAAGTAGCTAACCGGATGAACAGCCAGCAGAGATGCACCGGTGCCTCTGCATTGATCGTGATCTCCTCCTGCGCCTTGGTGGCAAAATAAGGGTCGGTCAGGTTCATCCAGTTCTGGATACCGGCATTATTGATGAGAATGTTCAGATCGCTGTGTTCCGAAGAGATCCATTGATACAGTTCCTCCCTTTCCATTGGCTGCGCCAGGTCACATTTTTTTGTAATTAAAGAAGGTAATTTTTCAACAGCTTCTTTCAATGCAGCTTCTCTTCGCCCGCAGATGATGACAGTATTGTTATCCTGTACAAATCTTTCGGCCAAAGCGAAACCAATACCACTGGCCCCGCCGGTGATAAGGATCTTTTTGTTAGTGATCTTCATATGATAAAGGTAAATGATTTCTCACCGTAGAGAATAAGAGGACCGAGAGTATACGCAGAGTTATGTGCGAAAGAAATCCATGCTTTTCTTAGCATCATTTATGTTTAATAAAGTTCAGGCGAATAAAAAATAAAACCGGAGAGTTTCTTCAGAATATCACGGCCTTGCCGCTGCACTCTCATGTTCTCTGCGATGAAGCTACACTTCAATCCTTTTCATTTTCGGGACCAACCCATGCATGATCAGCCAGGCTGTGAGGTAGGCCATCCCGCAAAAAACAAAAACGATAAGATAACCCGTTTGAATATGGCCGAGACGTTTATAAAAATCGAATAAAGAACCCGCAGAAAAAGAAATTAATATCCCTCCCAATCCCCCCGCCATTCCGCCGATACCGGTAATGGAACCTACGGCCGCCTTGGGAAACATATCAGAAACGGTAGTGAAGATATTGGCACTCCAGGCCTGGTGGGCAGCCGCCGCAAATCCGATGATCGTGATTGCGAACCACATATTATATTCACCCAATAATTGCGCGGCAACCACGGGCAGGGCGCAACAGGCATAGATCAGCATGGAACTCTTCCTTGCCTTGAACACCGGCCAGCCATTTTTTATAAACCGCATGGGCAGCCATCCCCCGAAGATGCTTCCGATGGAAGCGATCACATACACCAGGGCCACCGGTACTGCAATCCCTGCCTTGGTGAGGCCAAACGCCGCTTTCAAAAACTTTGGCAGCCAGAACAAATAGAACCACCAGACCCCATCAGTGAGAAATTTACCGATGGCAAAGGCCCATGTTTGTCTGTATCCCAACAATTTGCCCCAGGAAATTTTCTTTGGGGCTTCCTGAGTAGTCACCGGAACCACCGTTTCATCTGTGTCGCTGTGGATATAATCGTATTCTTCTTTTCTTAATCTTTTTTGTTTTTTCGGTACTTCATATAACCAGAACCAGAAGAGAAGCCATACCATGCCAATGGCACCGGTAAGAAAAAAAGCAGTCCGCCATCCGTATTCCTTTGCAATAAATGGTACCGTAAGGGGAGCTATGATCGCCCCGATATTCGAACCGGAATTAAAAATACCGGTGGCAAGGGCCCGCTCTTTTTTTGGAAACCATTCTGCCGTGGCCTTAATGGCCGCCGGAAAGTTTCCTGCTTCTGTTACTCCTAATGATGCACGGGCGACAAAAAACTGGGTGGTACTCCGGATGAGGGCATGTCCCATGGCCGCAAGACTCCAAAGGAACAGAGATACTGCATAACCGATCTTGGTTCCCAGTTTATCGATCAATCGGCCCACTCCAAACATGGCCACAGCATAAGCCAGTTGAAACGCCACGGTAATATTGGCATAATCGGTTTCGGTCCATTTGAATTCCGGGGTGAGGTAATCCTCCACTACCAATGAAATGACCTGCCGGTCGAGGTAGTTGACCGTGGTAGCAAAAAATAAAAGCCCGCATATGGTCCAGCGGTATTTCCCTATGGATTGCTGCATGGTTTAGCTTTGAGCCGTAGCGATTGACTTTAATTTCTTTTCTGACAGAACCAATCACATCCAACTCATCCCTGGTCGCGGATTCGATCTTTTCATAATCTCTTGCTTCCATCAATTTTTTACTGATCAGCTTGCTGCCCATTCCCACAGCGCATACACCGGCTTTGAACCAGCCTTCAATGTTTTCTTTCGTTGTATCCACACCACCCGTGGGCATGAACAAAAGTTTTGGAAAGATATCTTTAATTGTGGTCAAAAAATCCGTTCCGAGCATATTTCCGGGGAATAGTTTGATGAATTTAATACCTGCATTTTCTGCTGCAATAATCTCGCTGGGGGTCATGCAACCCGGCGCATAGAAAATATCTTTGCTCACAGCATAATCGGCTACTTCTTTTACAAAACCGGGACTCACCAAAAAATCAGCTCCGGCCGCCATATAGTTTTTGGCATCTTTCAGATTTTTGATGGTACCTACTCCCAGCAGCATTTCCTGCATCTCCGCATTTCTTACACCCACCAGCCGGATGAAATTATTCAACGCCTCGTCCCCGCGATTGGTATATTCCACTGCTTTGATACCTCCGCGATAGATTGCTCTCAATACTTCGATACTCACCGTTTCATCCGGGTTGAAATAGAGGGGGAGGATACCCTGTGCAATGATGAGGTCGGTTACTTGTTGTGTTTTGTTCATACTATTCAGAATTAAGTTCATCTCCCCGTATTCATACCGGGGAATGAATCGTGTGTAGAAACTGAAACGGTCTATCGTTGTACCCTTCCACTCGCATCGCCTTTCATCAGGTCCTTTACTTCGCTGAGCGTGGCATGGTTCAGGTCGCCGGGAATAGTGTGCTTTAAAGCACTTGCTGCCACAGCAAACTCTGCGGCATCCGCCATCGCCATGCCGGTCACCAGCCCATAGATCAGCCCGCTGGCAAAACTATCACCGCTGCCCACGCGGTCCACGATGCGCACGTTGTATTTGCGGGTATGATAAAATTCCTTGCCGTCATAGACCAAGGCGCTCCAACCATTGTCACTGGCACTATGACTTTCACGAAGAGAGGATGCGATGTATTTAAAGCCGAATTTATCCTTCATTTGTTTAAATACATCTTTGAATCCTTCGAGATTCAGTTCGCCCCGGGTCACATCCGTTTGCGCGGCTTTAAAGCCTAGTGTAGTATCTGCATCTTCTTCATTTCCGATACAGACATCCACGTATTGGCAAAGTTTGGTCATCACCTCACGGGCTTTTTCTTTGGTCCACAATTTTTTCCGGTAATTCAGGTCGATACTGGTAGTAATGGCTTTGCCCCTCGCTGCTTTCAGGGCAGCCTCGGTCAATACTGCCGCTTTATCACTTAATGCAGGAGTGATGCCGGTGGTATGGAACCAGGCAGCGCCGTCCAGTATCTTGTCAAAATCAAATTCCTTTACCTCCACATCGGCAATTGAAGCGCCGGCCCTGTCGTAGATTACCTGTGATGCCCGCATGGAAGCCCCGGTCTCCAGAAAATAAATCCCCAGCCGGTCACCGCCCCTGACGATAAACTGCGTATCCACACCATAACGACGCAAATGGTTGATGGCCGATTGCCCGATCGGGTTATTGGGCACTTTGGTCACAAAGGTTCCCTGCAAACCATAATTGCAAAGTGCAGCAGATACGTTCGCTTCACCGCCTCCGTAAGTGACATCAAATGTATCGGCCTGCACAAATCTTCTGAAATCGGGTGTGGACAGGCGCAGCATAATTTCTCCAAGAGTTACTACTTTTTTTGACATGGTTGATTTTTTTGCCTCATCCCTGAAGGGAGTAATCAGAGGCTATTGTTATAAAATGTTTATTTTAATTGATGAACAGCCACCGTATCCATATCTGTATACGCCTGGTTTTCCCCGGCCATGCCCCAGATAAAACCATAATGGGCCGTGCCACAACCGTAATGGGTTGACCAGGGCGGGGAGATGACCGCTTCATGATTGGCCATCACCAGGTGCCGGGTTTCGTCGGTTTGTCCCATAAAATGGAAGATCCGCTGATCGGCCGGCAGGTCGAAATAAAAATACACTTCCATCCTGCGGGTATGCGTATGCGGGGGAACGGAGTTCCACACACTCCCGGGCTCTAAAACCGTTAACCCCATAACAAGCTGGCAACTTTTTATTCCATCGGCATGGATATATTTGTAAATGGTTCTTCTGTTGGATGTGCTGGCATCACCGATACTCACGGGCGAGGCTTTTTCTTTTCGTAATAGCCGGTTCGGATGTTTCTGGTGTGCGGGTGCCGATAAGAAATAAAAAAGTGCGGGATCCTTTTTATTTTGACTTCTGAACTTTACGACTTTGGTACCCCTGCCTGCATAAACGCAATCCAGTTTATTGATTGTATATTCTTTTTTATCGATAGTTACACGGGACGGACCACCCACATTGATGATCCCCAATTCCCGTCTTTCAAGGAAATAATTGGCCCTTAGCTCGGGCGGATTTGGCAACTGAAGAGTTTTATTGACTGGTTTAGCTCCCCCGATGATCATGCGATCGTAATGGGAGTACACTAATTGAATAGTATCATTTTGCATCAACTGCGGCACAAGAAAATTCCCCCGGAGCTGTTCCGTGTCCATTTGTTTTGTTTCCTGCGGACTATTGGTAAATCGTATTTGCATACCCCCGTCCCCTGAAGGGGAGTAATACATTTGATTGGCGTATTGAATTTTCATGATTATTAATTAATGATATGCTCGTCCTGTTTCCTTCTAACTGCCATCCCGATAGTTATTGGGAGCGAACTGCCGACTGCCAACTGCGGACTGCAAACCGCCAACTGTCATCGTCCCCTCCACCCCCCGTCCACTATCACGATTGCCCCCTGCACAATTTTCTATGCATTGAATGCATGGTACACTAGTGCTCCTTTCACATTTTCGGGTTC
>CAYSIU010000131.1:0-7172 GCA_964431095.1 uncultured Chitinophaga sp.
GGGGGCCAAAGCGGGTTTCGACTGCGAACAGGCAGCCGGAAAGGCTGAACTGCGGATGAACGACTGTGAAGTGGATTTTGCCTGCTGGTGTTCTTATAAATACCTGAAAAGTGGTCCGGGAGCAGTGGCCGGTGCTTATATTCATGAGAAATACAGTTCGGATACGGCCATGCCAAGGTTCGCGGGCTGGTGGGGTTATACCAAGGAAACAAGATTTAAAATGGAGAAGGGGTTTCACGCGATACCGACAGCCGAAGGCTGGCAATTGAGCAATGCACCGGTACTCTCGATGGCCGCGCATAAAGCGGCGCTGGACATTTTTGACGAAGCGGGTATGGATAAGCTGCATGAGAAAAGAAAAAAACTGACCGGTTATGTACATTTTATTTTACAGGACATCAATACCCGGCAGAAACAAAAACTGATCGAAGTGATCACACCTCCCGGAGAAAACGAACGGGGTTGCCAGGTATCGAGGTTTATGTTGAAAAGGGGGGAAGAGATATTTAATGAATTGACAAAACAGGGAGTAATGGCAGACTGGCGGGAACCCAATGTGATCCGCGTGGCACCGGTGCCATTATATAATTCATTCGAAGAGGTATGGAGGTTTGGGAATATCATCGAATCCCTGCTGGAAAACTAACATGAAAAAAAACATTGCGATCATCGGGGCCGGGTTGGTGGGATCATTACTATCTATTTATTTATCCAAACGGGGATACAAGGTACGGGTATATGAACGTCTCCCTGATATGCGGAAAGCAAGGATCAGTGCGGGCCGTTCCATTAACCTGGCGCTGAGCGACAGGGGTATCAAAGCACTGGAAGAAGTGGGAATAATGGAAGAGATCCGTAAGATCTGTATCCCCATGCACGGCCGTTTCATTCATCATGCCGATGGCAATTCCGGGTTCCAGCCTTATGGAAAACAAGGACAGTTCATCAACTCTGTTTCCAGGGCCGGGTTGAATAAAAAATTAATGGGTCTTGCCGAGCAACAAGGAGCTGAAATATATTTTGAGCATCGCTGCGAAACGATTGATTGGACAAAAAATGAAATTTCATTTAAGTCAACAGTACACAACCAGCAGTCGACAATCCAAAACTCCCGCCTCCAGCCTCCTGTCTCCGAACTTATTTTCGGCGCCGACGGGGCATTCTCGGCTGCAAGACTACAATTCCATTTACAACATGACCGGTTTCAATACAGCCAATATTATATTGATTTTGGATATAAAGAGTTGCATATCCCTCCCGGAATAAACGCGAGTTTCCGTATGGAGAAGAATGCCCTTCATATCTGGCCCAGGGGCAATTACATGTTGATCGCATTGCCGAATATGGACGGAAGCTTCACCTGTACCTTGTTTTTTCCATTTGAAGGGGATCCTTCCTTTGCTTCCCTGACTACAAAGGAAAAGGTCAGGGGTTTTTTTGAGAAAACGTTTACAGATGCCGTTCCTTTAATGCCTTCGCTGGAAGAAGATTTTTTTATGAATCCAACCTCTTCACTGGTAACCATAAAATGCTATCCCTGGATCAGGGGGGATCAATTTGCCCTGATCGGGGACGCGGCGCATGCCATTGTACCTTTTTTCGGCCAGGGAATGAATTGCGGGTTTGAAGATTGTTCGGTATTGAACAGGCTGATCGGTGAATATGGGGATGATTGGACAAAAATTCTATCCGCCTACCAGGAACTCCGCAAACCGGACGGGGATGCGATCGCAGAACTGGCATTGAACAATTTTATCGAAATGAGGGATAAGGTGGCGGATCCGAAATTTCTATTGCAAAAGAAAATCGAAGCAAAATTGCACGAGAAATATCCTGAAAAATGGATACCTGCTTATAGCCAGGTCACGTTCAGCCCGGATATCCGCTACAGTGAAGCATTGGAAAGAGGAAAGCGGCAGGAAACGATCATGCAGGAGATCATGGACAGAGAAGATATTAAGGAAAATTGGGAGGATGATCATTTTTTGAGTGCGATCATCGCAAGAATATGAGGAAATGGAATGGGGTTTCTGGTTAATTTTGCACCCGCCAACCGGCAACCCGCCATGACCCGTCAACAACTCGTAGAACAAATCTTTCAAAAACAATCTTATCTCTGCATTGGACTCGATACCGATGTCTCCAAGATCCCCCGGCATCTTTTATCAGCACCCGACCCGGTGTTTGCATTTAACAAAGCAATCATTGATGCAACAAAAGAACGTTGTGTGGGATATAAGATCAATACCGCTTTCTATGAAGCATCGGGTGTAAAAGGCTGGGAAGCGATGGAGCGGACGGTTCACTATATCGATGATCAGCATTTCAGGATCGCCGATGCCAAGCGCGCCGATATCGGAAACACGTCTGCCCAATATGCCAGGGCATTTTTTGAAACCCTGCCTTTTGATGCAGTCACCGTCTCACCCTACATGGGAGAAGACAGTGTAAGACCCTTCCTGGAATATCCCGGCAAATGGGCCATCGTGCTGGGACTCACTTCCAACAAAGGCGCGGAAGATTTTGAATTGCAAAAAACAAGCGGCGGTTTTTTATATGAGAAAGTATTGAAAACAGTTTCACAGTGGGGTCATCCCGGCAACCTGATGTTTGTGATGGGAGCCACAAAGGCGAATGAATTCAGTAAAGCAAGAAAAATCACGCCTGATCATTTTTACCTTGTTCCGGGTGTCGGTGCGCAGGGGGGTAGTTTAAAGGAGATCTCCCGGAAAGCGATGAATAAGGACTGTGGTATTTTAATCAATGTGAGTCGTGCGGTTATTTATGCTTCGGATGGAGAGGATTTTGCAGATAAGTCAAAGGCCAGAGCAGAAGAGTACGGTGAAGAGATGAAAAAATACCTGTCCAACTAAGTTTTTGCAAGGCCTACCGCTTCTGACCGAACATCTTCATTCTACATTATAGCTTACCTTTGCCATTCATTTTTATGATATTATGAGCGAAGAGCGAAGCCTGAATTTCCTGGAAGAGATCGTAGAGGAAGACCTTAAAAACGGTAAATACAAAGGCATTGTCACACGGTTCCCTCCTGAACCGAATGGGTACCTGCATATCGGTCATGCCAGCAGTATCTGCCTCAATTTCGGTCTCACAAAAAAATTTCCCGGTTATACCAATCTCCGCTTTGATGATACCAATCCCGAGACTGAGGAAACAGAATATGTGGACAGCATCAAGGAAGATGTACGATGGCTTGGGTTTGACTGGAAATACGAACGATATGCCAGCGATTATTTTGCAGCACTGTATGAATTTGCATTGAAACTGATCGAAAAGGGTCTGGCCTATGTGGATGATTCCAGTTCGGGAGAAATGGCATCGATGAAGGGCACACCTACTGAGCCGGGAAAGAATAGTCCTTACAGGGATCGTACCGTGGAAGAAAATAAGGACCTGTTCGTTCGCATGAAGAACGGGGAATTCCCTGACGGCAGCCGCACCCTGCGGGCCAGGATCGATATGGCCCATCCGAATATGCTGATGCGTGACCCGGTCCTTTACCGCATCAAGCATGCCCGTCACCACCGCACCGGCGATACATGGTGCATCTATCCCATGTACGATATGGCGCATGGGCAAAGTGATTCGATCGAAGAGATCACCCATTCGATCTGCACGATGGAATTTGTTCCGCACCGGGAACTTTATGACTGGCTGATCGAACACCTCGGAGTATTTCCTTCGCACCAGTACGAGTTTGCCCGGCGGAATATCAATTATACGGTAACGAGCAAACGAAGATTATTGCAGTTGGTGAATGAAAAATATGTGTCGGGCTGGGACGATCCCCGGATGCCTACTATCGTAGCCTTGCGCCGGCGGGGATATACACCTGAAAGTATCCGGGAATTTTGTGAGCGGATCGGGGTGGCTAAAAGAGATAACCTGGTGGATGTAGGCTTGCTTGAGTTTTGTGTTCGGGAACATTTGAACAAAATAGCCCTGAGGAGGATGGTGGTTTTTGACCCGCTGAAACTAGTCATTACTGATTATACGGGCACGGAAGAAATGGTAATGAGTGAAAATAACCCGGAGGATGCGACTTCAGGAAACCGGGAGATCCCTTTCAGTGGTGAATTATATATCGAAAAGGAGGATTTTATGGAGAACCCTCCCAAAAAATATTTCCGCCTCGCGCCCGGCCAGATGGTCAGATTGAAAAGTGCATACATTATCAAATGTGAAGAAGTGATAAAAGATGATAACGGTAATGTAATTGAGCTGAGATGCACTCATATCCCGCAAAGCAAAAGCGGTCATGATACCAGTGGGATCCATGTAAAAGGTACCCTGCACTGGGTAAGCATCCGTCATGCGATCAAGGCCGAACTGCGTCTATATGATCGATTGTTCGGGGTGGAGGATCCTACAGATGAGGAAGGTGATTTCAAAGAATACCTGAATCCCGGCAGCCTGAAGATACTTTCGCCGGTTTACGCTGAACATGCCCTGGGAACTGCCGGCCTGAATGACCGTTTCCAGTTCATAAGGAAAGGGTATATTATACTGTATATGGAAATCAGCCGTGAAAGCATGATTTACAACAGGACCGTGGAGCTGAAAGACAGCTGGAAACCCGGCCCGGAGGCCATTCCCGGGGGAATACCGGAGCGTCAAAAAAAAGGATGATTTTTCGCGTGCAGCGGGGAGAATTTGCCCCATTTTGCCATTCCGGGTCAGGCTTATGCACCTGCATAAAAATTTTTGAAAATCCTATATTATAATTGTAGATTTAAAGCCTGAATTGAAATGCGTTGCAATTGATCTCGCCCCTTTGAATATCCACAAAAAATCATTGAATCATTAAATTGCTGTATTATGATGCTAAAATTTTACGCTCCCCCAATTCATATTTTTTTAATCGCTTACTTCTCCAGGGAAGGATGATTGATTTTTAGTTGACAGCTTACGGGATTTTTAGCGATTTAACCCGTGGGTTTGTATCACTTGGAATAACAATTCAGATCTCAGAACATAGTAAAAAAAAACCGCAAGTTTCCTTTAAAAGATTAATTTTTTTATTCCTTAATGGTAATTACTTTTATGCAGTTAAAACCAAACAAACTCCGTGTTATGAGAAAGATTTTTACGCTTATTGCACTGTTTCTGATAACAGATCATTTAGTAACAGCGCAGGTTGTTACGAGTTCCACATTCAACTTCAGTGAGGCAGCTGCTTACGAAGCAGCTCATCCTGAGTTATTTAAACCCTGCCCGACCTGTCCCAGGCGGGAGGCTGATAATGGTTGGGAAGAATTTGCTACTCCCAACATGCCATTGCCCCAGGGCGCAAACATCAAAATGTCGCAGCCTGATCCCAAGAGACCGGATGGCAACCCGATGCCGATGGTGCCGTCAAGGTCACCTATTCAGCAGTGGTTAGGCCATGTGGATCCAGGAAATGTGATCCCTCCTGACACTTACGGAGCTGTGGGATTGACCCAGGTGATCACTTCTACGAACGATTATATAAAAATTCATAACAAGGCGGGCGGTGCCCAGATCAGCCAGGTAAGCATCTCCAGTTTTTCTACGATCGGAAGTACCTGTGACCCGCAAATGTTTTTTGATCCCAGCTCGCAGCGCTGGATTTTTTGCGCCATTGAATGTACCAGTACCGGGAACAGGGTTATCCTCATGACCTCAAATACCTCCGATGCCACGGGTACCTGGTATAGAATCACATGGGTGCCTGCATCTGCCGACGGACCGGTTTTGCTGGACCATCCCTACCTTGGTTTTGATGATACCAAGATCGTTGTTGGCGGACGTAAGTTCCCCGGCGGTTTTTCCGGACCAATCCTCTTCCTGATCAGCAAAGCAGCGATGCTGGCCGGTAGCCCGGTTACCTTCGGTACCAATGCCCAGATGATCGAAAGAACCGCTGGCGATGGAGATTGCCCCCGTCCCGTTACCGTTTATTTTCCTCCTTATTCAAATTCAGGTAATCCTTCACCGGGTACTGTGTATATTGTTCAATCATGGAACAACAACTCTCTGAGATTGACTACAGTTACCGGCAGTATACCTGGTTGTGTATGGAATACGGGTACTCCGGTATTCCCTATGGCTCCCGATTCATGGACAGCCGGTAATATGGGTAATTCGATTCCGCAACAAGCTCCCGAAACACGTTTAATCGCTGCTAATGATGCGAGAGTCAGCAGCGCGATCATGATGAATGGTAAAATATGGTGTTCACAACATATCGCTTTCCCGGCCGGTGCTTCGGGTGGGGGTATTACCACTACTGAAGCCCAGTACTGGGAACTGGATGGAACCCCTGGTGGAACTTTTGGAAATGTTATTCAAAGAGGCCGTACGGGCGCCGTTTCTGGTCAGGCCAGGGGGTTTACTGCGATCGCAGTTAATAAGAATGAGGATGTAGTGCTCGGCTATTCCATGTCGAATAACACGAATATGTGGCCCAGTGCTGCTTATTCTACCCGGCAATCCTACACTCCTCCCAACGTATTGGATGACCCGCTGGTCTATCATGCCGGTGAAGGTCGTTACTGGAAAGATTTTGGAAGCGGCCGTACCAGGTGGGGCGATTACAGCCAAAGCCATATAGATCCCGTAGATAATTCTTTGTGGACCGTACAGCAATATGCATCCACACCCGCCGGCGCGATTCCACCGGATAATAACAGCCGTTATGGTGTTTGGTGGACCCAGATTCCGGCTACAGTGCCGGCCGCTAATCCTGTAATCGTGGCTGCGGGTGCAACCCTTGTTGCAGAAACCTGTTTACCGAACAACGGGGTAATTGATCCCGGCGAGCAGGTTACCGTTAGTTTCTGCTTGCAGAATGTCGGTACAGGCCCAACAACTCCTGCTACTACTGTAACTATGCAGGCCAGTGGTGGAGTGGTCCCTATTTCTGGTCCCCAGAACTATGGAATAATTGCCAACGGAGGACCACCGGTATGCCAGAATTTTACATTTAGCAATACTTCTGGTTTATGCGGTGGAACCATTACGGTATCCCTGCAGATCCAGGATGGTGCCAGTAATCTTGGAACGGTGACCTATACATTTAGCCTCGGTATTGCAACAACCGCATTGCTTCCTAATGGTGGTTTTGAAACCGGTACGCTGCCTCCGTGGACAGTACTGGCTTCCACTCGTGCTCCTGTAGTGAAAAATGT
>CAYSIU010000132.1:0-7164 GCA_964431095.1 uncultured Chitinophaga sp.
CGAAATGTTGGAACGGTGATATTACCGCCGTCGATCAACCGAGGTACGCCGCTGATGCCGATCAGACCGCCCCAGGTCCGTGCGCCGATCAACGGTCCCAATCCTTTTTTACGGAAATAATCCGGGAACGCATCCCCGCCCGAGCCACTCCAGCCATTGATGAGCATTACCTTGGGGCCGAAATGAGCAAACGGGGGCCAGGGCCATGTTTCACCATCACGTATATTCCAGAAAGCAAGAGGAGAGCGGTTCAGCATTTCAATGAAGCGATCGGGAATCTGTCCGCCGCTGTTGAAACGCTCATCGATGATCAATGCTTTTTTATCCCATTGTGCATTGAATTGCCTGATCAGCTCATTCTGCCCGTCAATCCCCGTGCTTCTCACATAAATATAGCCCACATCGCCATTGGATTCGTTTTCCACTCTTTTGCGGTTTTCTTCGATCCATGCCAGGTGACGAAGACGGCTCTCATCCGCAAGGGTTTGCACCACTGCTGTTTTGGCGCCGGTCCATGAAGGAGTAGAGTTATAGGTGATCTCCACCGTTTTATTTCCCAATCCCTGGAATGCAGCATAAGGTTCCTGGCCGGTGGTGAGCGGCATACCATTCACTGCAAGGATATAACTTCCTTCCCTGATGTCTACCCCCGGCATATCCAGTGAAGAACGCACTTCAGCATCCCAGGAAGCAGCCCGGATGATCTTTTTGATTTTATAAAAGTCCCCTTCGGCCTGCCAGTCTACTCCCAGGTAACCGACCGTCTCTCTTTTTTCCTGTTCTTCATCGCCACCCGAACGGTAAGTATGGGATGAATTCAGTTCGGCGATCATTTCCCCCAGCACAAAATTCACTTCGTCGCGGCTCATGGCACCCTCCAGCATTTTCAGGTAGCGCTCCTTCACCAGGTTCCAGTCCACCCCATGCATACCCGCATCGTAGAAATAATCCCGCTCCAACCGCCAGGTATCCATGAACAATTGTTTCCATTCCTGCACCGGGTCCACGATCATGCTCATTTCTCCGACACGTAGGGGTTTATCAAATTTTTGGCTCTCTTCCGGTTTCAGCACCGCCCATGTATTGGAGCGTTGTACGAGTAGTTTTTTGCCATCCGCCGAAAGCCAATACCGGTCGGCGTCTTCCAGTATGGTTTTCTCTTCTCTTTTTTCAATGTCAAAGAATTTAATGGATGATTTGGCACCCGTAACCCCGGTATTGGGAAAGACCTCATAAAGGATCCTACCTTTGTCAGAACTGATACTCGCATAATTCCCCGCTTTAACGGGCAGGATCATCAACCTGGATTCAATACCATCAAAATCAATATCAACCGGGTTTGTTTTTGGTTTTTTGTCAGCAACCGCCCCGGGATCTTTTTTGGCACTGTCTGTTTTGGGGGACTGGTCATCCGCTTTTATTTCCACTTTATCGTTTTTCGGAAAGAGCAAGGAAGGAGTGCTTTTCTTTAAACTGATCACAGCAGGCTGGGTGCTGTTGGCATAAATAAATGTATTGTCCAGGTCGCTGTAACTCGGCTGGAAGTTCTCATTGACAAGCAGGTAAAGGTATTTCCCTTCTGAATCAAATACAGGGTTCGAGCATTCATAATACCCACTGGTGACCTGCTGCAGTTTTTTATTGTTGAAATCATAAACAAAAATTGCATTATGATAATTTTCCAGGTCGCGGTTGTATACCATCCAGCGGCTATCGGGCGACCAACTGCAGGTAAAAGCTTCCAGGCCGCCTTGCGATAACCGGAGCGCTTTATCCACGTCAATGGTCTGTGAAGTATTGAGGTCATACACTTTTATCTTCATGGCCTTGTCGATAAAGGCCAGTTTTTTGCTGTCAGGCGACCAAAAAAGATTGTACCGGAACCCCGGGCCATAAGATGTTATTTTTTTAGCGGAATTTTCTTTATCGGGTTCCATCATCCACAGTTCGTATTCACCGGATTGATCACTCCAGTACGCCACGCTTTTTCCATCCGGCGACCAGGCCGGGCAACGTTCAGCCGTACCCGAACTACGGGTAAGATTTTTTACAAAGCCATTCTCGGCAGGCAGGGTAAATATCTCTCCCCTGGCTTCTACCAGTACCCGGTTACCGTCGGGACTGATACCCACATGCTGGATGTATTTATCGGTGGCCTCTGCCAGAGGTTTCAGGCTGGCCCTGTCTGTAACAAGATTTACCTTGACTTCTTTGGTATCCTGTGTCGACAAATTGAAGAGGTACAGTTTTCCCCCGGCCTCAAACACAATGTCATAGGTTCCAAGGGAAGGGAAGTGGGCATCATACGCTTTAAAATGGGTAAGTTGCTGAAATGTTTTTTTAGCGATGTCGTAGCGCCAGAGGTTCATGCGTACTTCGGGGCCGCGATCGGAAAGAAAATAAATGTAATTACCGTGCCACATGGGCAGTTCATCTGCCGCATCGCTGCTGGCAGAAATATTTTCCGAACTGAGATCGCTGAAATTGAAAATATGGATATCGGCATTCCACCCGCCCCTGTATCGCTTCCAGGTGCGGAAGACCTGCGTACGGAATGTAAGGGCCATTTGTTTTCCATCCGGTGAATAAGAGCCGAATTCAGCATAAGCAAAGGGCAATTTCTCAGCAGGACCACCTGTAGCAGCAATGGTAAAGAATTGATTGAACCGTTCCCTGCCGCTTTCCCGGCCGGAGGCGAACAGGATCCGCTTTCCATCCGGCGTCCAATCCACTACGCGGTCCGGCAGGCCATGTTGTGTTAACCGCAGCGGTACACCACCGGCGGCAGGCATTACATACACATCCTGGTTGCCATCATAGTTGCCGGTGAAGGCAATGGATTTTCCATCGGGAGAAAACTTGGGAAAAATTTCCACACCGGGAGGGGAGCTTAGTTTGATGGCCGTGCCGCCTTCTTTCGGGATGATCCAGATATCATTGGCATAGGTAAAAACAATCTGTGTCTGCGACACATCCGGATACCGAAACAAGCCGGCATCAATTTGTGCGGTTACTTGACAAAAGGTCAGTAGACCCATCCATGAGGTGATGAAGATCTTTTTCATTTGCCGGTAGTTTAATGATTGTAAAGAATTGTATTGCCAACAGGGAAGGATATTTTTTCAATAAAAAAAAGGTTGGTGCAACACATTTTTTATTGAAAACGGGAACTAAACTTATGACTTTTTCTCTATCGCAGGCTAAATTATTGATGGACGGGCGACTATAGCACTATGGCTGCTGTATTTGCTGAAAGGCTGCCCCAAGGCTCTGAATAATATCCCCAGCGATCATCGCCTCCTGCGAAAATTCTTTTGCAGCAAGGTCCCCGGCAAGGCCATGCAGGTAAGCTCCCAGGATAGAGGTCTCAACGGGGCTGTAACCCTGGGCCAGCAATCCTGCCAGGATCCCGGTTAATATATCTCCGCTGCCACCCTTGGCCATACCCGGGTTGCCTGTTGAATTAAAGAAACCCCGCCCATCGGGTGCGGCGATAAAACTATGATGGCCTTTCAAAACGATAAGGCAATTCAGTTCCCTGGCTTTTTGCAAGGCCAGGGATACCCGGTCAAAGTCGTTCGCCGTTTCACCAAATAATCTTTCAAATTCCCTGGGATGAGGGGTTAAAATGGAGCCAGCCGGAACCCGTTTCAATAATTCTTTTTGTGCGGCAAGTATATTCAGTGCGTCGGCATCCAGCACCACCGGGCTGCGATAGATGTCAAAGATTTCGCGTATCAGCTGCCCCGTTTCTGCAGCCATACCGATCCCCGGGCCGATACCGATGACTTTGTAGCGCGAAAGGTCGTCATCCGTGATCTTTGTATTGAATGATGCATGAGGATCGGTGACCAGCATTGCTTCCGGGACGGCTGTTTGCAGGATATCGTAACCGCATCGGGGGGTATGGCAAGTAAGCAAACCTACACCACTCCGCATAGAGGCCCCGGCAGCTAATACCGCAGCGCCGATCTTGCCATAACTGCCGGCTACCAGTAAGGCATGACCGAAATTTCCTTTGTGGGCAAATCTTTTCCTCGGTTGATAGATCGTTTGGATCATCTTTTCATCGGTCAATTCAAATGGGGTGGTCAGGGTTCTGTAAAAATCGGGGTGGAGACCAATATCCAGGACATGTACTTCCCCGATCGCGTCCTCGTTCTCTGCATACAGGAAAGCCGGTTTATACGATTGCAGACTGAGGGTGTGCGCTGCTTTGATAGTGATATTCCCTTTGGAAGAACGATCCGTAAACAAACCGCTGGAAATATCGATCGCCACGATCTCCTGCTTAGAAGCGTTGAGATGCTCAACCAGTTTAGCCGTTACTCCCTCAAGACTTCGGTTGAGACCGGATCCGAAAAGGGCATCAATGATGATCTGTCCCGGGGGAATACTGGTAAAATGCTGTTCCGTTTGAATGAAATGAATATTGGCGTCAGGACGTTTGTGCAAAAGCGCAAGATTGGTTTGAAAATCATCCGTGCCCTTGTGACCAAATTCGAGAATATGAACCGTTACCAGGAAATTTTTTTCCATCAGCATCCGGGCGATGGCCAACCCATCCCCGCCATTATTTCCCTTGCCGCAATAAATACCGAATGAAGGCGCATCCATATAGTGCTCAGCCAGCCATTCTACACATTTACGTGCTGCTCTTTCCATCAGGTCAATGGAAGCAATGGGTTCATGCCGGATGCTGTATTGATCCCAGTTGCGTATTTCCTCTGCGGATAAGATCTTCATACTCCCTTAAAGGTGGGAAACAATTTTCAAAAAAGGAATGATTTATCTTTTTCTCTTTTCTCCTTTGGCGGGCTCACCCGGCGTTTGTTTCACGGAAGATCCCAGGCTGTCTGTCTCTTCTGTATCGGGAACCTTATGTTGCATGTAATCGCCAAAGAAGTCATAGGAAAAGTGGGCATCCGAATAAATAGCGCGGGTGAACTTATTACCCAGAATGATGATCGTAGCTTTTTCATCCATCAGCCGGGCAAAAGCGGAATTGGAACCATGCCATTTGCCAAAGTGATATACCACTTTTTTCCCGTTGGGCAGCAGCTGCAGCCGCCAGCCCCACCCATAATTGTGCACCGAGGGTCTTTCAAAACTGCTTGCAGTAAAGGCGGAATCGAGTAAAGACGGGCGGATCACCTGACCGCTGTAGAGTGCCTGATCCCATTTCAGCATGTCCCGCGGGGTGGTGTAAACATTTTTATCTCCATAAATACCGTCCAGGAAATCGTAGCCCCAGTAAGAACCGCTGTAAGTAAAAGAGGGGGTCGCGGTCAACGTATCTTTCAGGGTAAAGATATAGGTATGACCCATCCGGAGAGGACCGAAAAATTTTTGTTGCATATATTCCGGGAAGGGTTTACCTGTGATCTTTTCAATGATCATGGCCAGCAAAACGAAATTAGTGTTGCTATAACTGAAATGGGTATCTGGCGGAAAACTCCTGTCGGGTTTTTCTGTGCAAAGGATGTTGAGCATGTCTTCATTGCGGGCATATTTTTTTTTGTCCCAGTCACTGTTGGATATAAAATAAAGATAATTGGGTAACCCGCTCCGGTGGCTGAGCAGCATTTTTATGGTAATGCCGGGGTAGGGGAGTGAGGGGAAAAACTTTGTGATGGTATCATTCAGGGACAGCCTGCCTTCCTGTACCAATCGCAAAATAGCGATGGACGTAAAAGTTTTGGAAGTGGAGGCAATATGCAACGAGGTGCTGTCGGTCAGCAGATCTTTTTTGCGCAGGTCAATTCTGCCATTATATTTTTCATAGAGGATGACGCCGTTTTTTGCGATCAGTATCCCGCCGTTGAATCCCTGTTGCAACAAGGTAGAATCGAAAAAGGAAGATAGCAGCCGGTAATAATGCCGGAACTCTTCCTGTCCCAGTGTGGCGGGAGTAGGGGGGTAGTATTGCAGTGAATCTTCTGCTGGTTTTTTATCAGCCGAGGAAACATTACAGGAAATGAATAACACGATCAGTAGGGTAAGGGTAAGCAGGTTCTTCAACAGCTACAGTTTGAACAAAAATAATTCTGTCATCCATCAAAAATCCGGCCGAGTTTTCCCCAAACAGCCCTTAAATCTTAATAAGGGTGGAATTCTATATTTGCAAGATGGCAACGGGAAAGACAAGTTACCCCAAGGAAAAGATCCGGATACTGTTCCTGGAAAATATCAGCGATGTGGCGGTAAAACACTTCCGGCAACAGGGATATGTGCAGGTGGAAAAAATAAATAAAGCGCTGACGGAGGAACAACTGGCAGCAGAGATCAGCAATGTGCATATCCTGGGCATCCGTTCCAAAACAATGATCACGAAATGGGTGCTGGATGCGGCAAAAAAACTACAGGCGATCGGTTGTTTTTGCATCGGGGTCAACCAGGTGGACCTGAAAGCCGCCACCCGGAATGGGGTAGTAGTGTTCAATGCTCCCTATTCTAATACCCGCTCGGTGGCCGAACTGGTGATCGGCGCGGCTATCATGCTGATCAGGAAAATACCGGATAAAAATAAAGCAGCGCACGAAGGATTTTGGATGAAGGAAACAAAAGGTAGTTATGAACTCCGGGGGAAAACGCTGGGCATCATCGGCTATGGCAATATCGGATCGCAGGTAAGTGTACTGGCCGAAGCGCTGGGAATGAAAGTGATCTTTTATGACGTGGAGACCAAGCTCCCGCTGGGAAATGCAGAAGATGCGAAATCTCTGAAAGAATTACTGGGACGGTCTGATATAGTGACACTGCATGTGCCCGAAACATCGCAGACAAAGAATCTGATCAGTAAGAACAATCTTAAGAACTTTAAGAAAGGAGCGATACTCATCAATTATGCCAGGGGAGAGGTAGTGGAACTGGAGGCCCTGCGAAAAAGCATTTTGGATGGTCATATCGGTGGCGCGGCTGTAGATGTATTCCCGGTGGAGCCGGACAAGAATGGGGATCGGTTTATTACCGCACTCCAGGATTGCCCGAATGTGATCCTGACCCCGCATATCGGGGGAAGTACGGAGGAAGCACAGCAGAATATCGGCGAGGATGTGAGTGTGAAGTTGTTCAATTATCTCGAGAAGGGCATCACGTTTGGCTCACGTACGGTGCCGGCCCTGGCCTTGCCGCCCCAGGAAGGAAGTCATCGCATCCTGCATA
>CAYSIU010000133.1:0-7151 GCA_964431095.1 uncultured Chitinophaga sp.
CGAGATCACCATGTATATTTTCATCTGCTTTTTGCCGGCGAATAATTTTCTTAACGCGCTTGTCCGGATCTTATCATTGGTCATATTATCCCTTACGAGCAATTCAATGTCCTGTTCATCGGTGAAACGCAATGAATGATGCCATGTACTCGGTTGTGCCTCTTTGAAGGTGACTTCGAGGTAGCTGTTCTTTTTCCAATCTGAGGATTTGATGAGTTTGGTATTCGTCGCATCGTCCTGATCATGGCTGCTGATCAGCAGTTTGTTGTTCAGAACAATTTTCCAGCTCCCCTGTGCCTGGGTCAGCAGGGCAGTTACCAGGAAAGATAGTATGCAAACAAATCTTTTCATACTGCTAATGTATTAAATAATTGTGCCACGACCTGTATTAAACGTTAGCAGAAGATGAAAGTTGGCAAGTGATTATACAGATTACCATCGCAGGAGAGCGCTGGCCCAGGTGAAACCGCTGCCGAAGGCAGCCAGGCAAACCAGGTCACCTTCTTTGATCTTTCCTTCCTGCCACGCTTCGCAGAGGGCTATCGGTACCGAAGCGGCCGTTGTATTTCCATATTTATGAATATTGTTGTACACCTGGTCGTCCCGGAGACCTAGTTTTCTTTGTACGAACTGGCTGATCCGAAGGTTCGCCTGGTGCGGGATCAACAGCCGTAGGTCGGAAGGCTGGCAATCATTGGTCCGGAGCGCTTCCAGGATCACCTGCGGAAATTTTTCCACGGCGATCTTAAAAACGGTGGGCCCGTCCATATTGGGGAAATTTTGGGCATGATCGATCATGGCATGACTCATGAACATATCACCGATCTCTGCATCATTAAAGTCGGCCAGTTGTTGCCCGTTTGTCCAATAGTTGGCATGCGTACCGGGATTGAACATGGCAAGTATCTCTGCATTATTTCCATCACAGTGTAAATGTGTGGAAAGAATACCCCGGTTATCATTCTCACCGGGTTGCAGCACTACCGCGCCGGCGCCGTCTCCGAATATCACGGATATGTTTCTCCCCCGGTTGCTGAAATCGAGACCAAAGGAATGTTTTTCCGAACCCACGACCAGTATATTTTTATACATCCCAGTTTTAATGAACTGGTCACCCACGCTCAAGGCATATAAAAAACCAGAACACTGGTTCCGTACATCCAGTGCCCCGATCTCTTTCATCTTCATTGCGCGTTGTAACAGCACACCGCAACCAGGGAAATAATAATCGGGGCAAAGCGTGGCAAAAATGATAAAGTCAATGTCACTGGGGTTCGTACCAGCCCTTTCGATGGCGACCCGGGCAGCTTCTACCCCCATGGTGGCGGTGGTTTCCTTTGTGCGGTGAGCAAAGCGTCTTTCTTTAATGCCGGTACGTTCCTGTATCCATTCATCGCTGGTGTCCATGAACTTCGTCAGGTCGGTATTGGTAAATACAGTTTCCGGTACGTACATGCCAATACCGGCAATCTTGCTTCTTATCATGGCAGGCAATTGGAAAAGAAAGATAGGAAATACAGGGGAAATGAAACGGTTTCAGATGCAACAAAGAGTTTACAAAGCGGTCAGGGATCATGGTGGACCTGAAACACCCCAAAAAAAATTCGACCCGGATATCGCTAGCGGCACGGGGTTACCATACATATACCCTTTAAATGACCCAGACTTCATTTATTTTCACTCATTTTCATTAGTCATAGTGTTGCTTCCTCCAGATAAGAAACAACCAACACGGCTTTGTAGAAAAAATACTACAGCCGGGAGTAAACAAGTACGACAATCAAATAAAGAATAGTTCTATTTTTTCAGGGAGGGTATTGATCTTTATTTACGCCCGCAAAACGGCATTAAAAGACTGAGCATAAACGAATGACCGTTCCGCCCCCTGATCCATTATCCTGTCGACACCCTTTTACGATCGACTGTCCTTTTGAAAGCGGAACCCACTTGATTATTTGGGAACAAGCCAACATAATGACCACCTGCCGCCCCGCTTCCTGAACTTGCTGATGGAGTGGGGCGGCTTGCTATTTTAAGGGGTTTCACCTGTTGTTTCTTTGAGGCGAAGGATTTCCAGTGCGAACTTTTCACATTCATCCTCCACTGACTGCAGGTCCTTTGATTTTATATAAGAGCCGATCACGTGATCTCCGGCATTGGGGATCGCTACCTGTCTTTTTAAATTGCCGGCAGTTCCCAGCTGGTTGAACATTCTTTTCATTGCCGAGACTTTTACTACCGGGTCCTGGTGTTTTTCATCTTTATAGTAATACAATAAGAGGGTGGGCTGATTCACTTTTGCAAAAGTGGCTTCTTTCATGGTGGTTTCCAGTAGTTCCTCCAGCTGTACGGTGGATTCGATCCGGTATTTATAGTTCCAGTATTGTGCATACAAGGCGCTTGTATCTTTGGCCCTGTTGTATTTGCCTTTTATCATCCGGGCGATCTGCAAACCCCAGTGATTGTTGAGTAACCAGGCGTTGGGATCATTGATGGCAATATTGGGAGAAAGAAGGATCAACGCGGCAATATCCGGGTATTCAGCGGCCAATTTTAATGCCAGTGTGCCGCCGGTGGACGTGGCCATCAGAATAACTTTTTTGCCCAGTTGTTTGCCGATGGCATAAGCTTCTTTGGCGGAGTTCCAAACCCCGTCCGCAGTAAAGCTCGCCAGGGGTTCTGTCGTGTCGATCCCATGCGCATCCAATCGGCTCAGGTAAAGATTACAGCCGAATTTTTGTGCGAATTCATAATGCACCGGGTCCCCTTCTTCCTGGCTGGCAGAGAAACCATGCAGGTACACAACGGCATAATCTGTTTTTTGTTTCAGCGAATCATTGTACCAGAGTATTCGCGCCTCATTATCCGGTTTAAGTTTATGTTTTGATTCATTGTTCCTGATATATTCTTCCAGCGCGGCTGCCTGGGCGGGAACTGCGGGAAGTTCCTTGGTGTACTCGGGCGGAGAAGGTTTTGGCCCGGCAAAATAGACGGCGATAAAGATCAATAGAATAATGCCGAGCCATTTAAGGAATTTCATACGATCCCTTTTCATAAAACTACATTAATTCTTTGTTTGGTTTTGACCCTTTACCAAATACCAATTCGTTTGTTCCCCCCGGTTTATTAACGTACCTTTGCGGCTCGTTTGAAAAACGCTGTGAGTAATGCGCTGCTTGTTTGTATAGAAAGCCATCACTCACAGCCAGTGGCCCTAAGCTGAAATAATACATGCAAATCCGAAACATCGCCATCATTGCACATGTTGACCATGGTAAAACCACCCTGGTGGACAAAATATTGCATACGACCAAGGTTTTTCGTGAGAACCAGGAAACCGGTGAGCTGATCATGGACAGTAACGAACTGGAAAGGGAACGGGGAATCACCATTTTTTCAAAAAATGCGGCCGTGGAATACAAGGGGGTCAAGATAAATGTAATTGACACCCCCGGTCACGCTGATTTTGGCGGCGAGGTAGAAAGAGTTCTTCGCATGGCAGATGGGGTATTGCTGCTGGTGGATGCTTTTGAAGGCCCGATGCCGCAAACAAGATTTGTATTGCAAAAGGCCTTGCAGTTGAACCTCCACCCGATCGTCGTTATCAATAAAGTCGACAAACCCAATTGCCGGCCTGCAGAAGTGCATGATGCAGTATTCGAATTATTTTTCAGTCTTGATGCCACCGAAGAGCAACTCAATTTCCCCACTTTTTACGGGTCGGGTAAAAATGGCTGGTTCAATGATTCACTGACCCCGGTAGATTCTATCCATCCTTTGCTGGATGGCATTTTAAAATACGTTCCGGCTCCCCTTGTCAGCAAAGGAACGCTGCAAATGCAGATTACTTCGCTGGATTATTCATCTTTTCTGGGCCGCATCGCCGTTGGTAAAGTGAGCAGGGGCTCCATCAAAGAGAACCAGCCGGTGAGCCTGGTACAGCCCGAGAATACGGTACTTAAATCAAGAGTAAAGGAATTATATGTATTCGAAGGCATGGGTAAAAAGAAAGTAGCGGAAGTAATGGCCGGCGATCTCTGCGCCGTGGTGGGGATCGAAGATTTTAATATCGGCGACACGATCGCTGATCCCGAGGACCCTGAAGCTTTGCCGGTGATCAGTGTAGACGAACCTACCATGAACATGCTCTTCTCGATCAATAATTCGCCTTTTTTTGGAAAGGATGGAAAATTTGTGACATCGAGGCATCTGCGGGACCGGCTGATGAAGGAAACAGAAAAGAACCTGGCATTGAGAGTAGAGGACAGCGAAGAAGGCGACAGTTTTCTTGTATACGGTCGCGGCATCCTTCACCTCGGCATTCTGATTGAAACCATGCGCCGCGAAGGATATGAATTGACCGTGGGCCAACCCCAGGTGATTGTGAAAAAAATAAATGGCCTGAACTGTGAACCCTATGAGAACCTCGTGGTGGATGTACCGCAGGAATTTGCCAGCCGGGTCATTGACCTGGTGACCAAAAGAAAAGGGGAGATGCATGTGATGGAGACCAAGGGGGAAATGCAGCACCTGGAATTTGAAATTCCCTCGAGAGGTTTGATCGGTCTCCGCACACAATTGCTCACCGCCACTACGGGGGAAGCCGTGATGGCCCATCGCTTTACGGGGTATAAACCCTGGAAGGGATCGATCCCCGGGAGGAACAATGGCGTGCTGATCGCAAAGCAGGCTGGTATGACTACCGCGTATTCCATTGACAAGCTGCAGGACAGGGGTAATTTTTTTACAGACCCGGGTGAGGAAGTCTATGCCGGGCAGATCGTCGCCGAACACATAAAACCCGGTGATCTGGTAGTAAATGTGATCGAAGGGAAAAAACTGACCAACATGCGGGCCAGCGGCAGCGATGCGGCTACCAATATTGCTCCCAAAATAATGATGACGCTGGAGGAATGCATGGAATATATCCAGCAGGATGAATGCATTGAAGTAACACCCGGTTTCGTCCGCATGCGTAAAGTGATCCTCGAAGAAGAAGAAAGAAAAAAGCAAAGTAAGCGGGTGAGCGCAACCACTGCTTAAACTGATTATATCCTAACTTTATAGTACGGTTGAAATGAAAAAGTGGATATTGATAGTATTACTTACGGGTTCCTGTTTCCTTTTTACTCCCGGTTCTCATGCGCAATGCTCAGTTTGCACCCGCACAGCCCAGCAAATGGGTGAACAACCCGCCCGGGGCCTTAATTCCGGTATTCTTTACCTCGCTTTTGCTCCCTTTGCCATTGTGGGTTTCCTGGCTTACCGGTTTTGGAAAAATAAACGGGCTGGGTGACCTGAGGTTCTACATCATTATATTTCCTGGTCTGATCGGATTGCCCCTTTTCGATCCCCATGTTGATCGCCTGTACTTGAACTCAGCCGTCAGTCAGCTTTTCAATTTCAAATGACTATCATCGCAAAAAGGGGGAGTCCTGGTATGCTTACACTGGCAAAAGAACACTTCTTCTGCTTTATCAAACAGCACTTTCACGCTTCGGTAGGGCATCCCTTCCACCTGTTTATGTATATTATCACAAAAAGGTTGTTTTTCGCTGAGACCGCAGCTGCACCAGGAATACACTTTGCCTGCTTCAACAGTAATCACCGCCGGTTCGCAGACAGCAATCCTGGGCAGACCTTCATTGGGAATTGTTTCCATGATCTTTATTTATCGGCTACGAATTTATACAGATTGAAGTTTTCTTTTTGATAAAGTGTCTCAATCTCCTTTTTCAACGCGGATTTATCAATATCCTTCATTCTTTTTTTTATAATCAGTTGATAAGCCCTTTCAGTCAGCAACCAGGATCTCCGTTCGGATGGATGCGATTTATGTAACTGGTGAAGGATAGTATCCAGCAGTTCACGGATCCCCCCTTTTTGCGAAGCCACGGTTTTCAGCACCGGCACTTCCTGGTAATGCGTGCTGAAAGCAGGCGCCAGCATCTGCCGCAGGTCTTTCACAAACAGGTCTGCACCGGGACGGTCACTTTTATTGACCACAAAAATATCAGCGATCTCCATCAGTCCCGCTTTCATCGTTTGTACCTCGTCTCCCGCTTCAGGTACTACTACCACTACCGTTACATCGGCCAATCCCGCAATTTCAATTTCACTCTGACCCACACCTACAGTTTCCACGATGATATGATCGAACAAAAAAGCTTTCAGAAGGTCCGTTATTTCAATGATCTTTGGATGGAGGCCGCCCATAGAACCCCGGGTGGCCAGTGAGCGGATAAACACGTTGGGGTGAGTGTACCAGTCGCTCATCCGGATACGGTCGCCCAGCAAAGCTCCCAGATTGAAAGGAGAAGAAGGGTCAATACACACTACCGCGATTTTTTTCCCTTCTTTTACCAGCAAACCGATCAGGGCATCCACCAAGGTGCTTTTACCGGCGCCCGGGGGCCCGGTGATCCCGATGATCTTTGCCGGCGAGGAGGGCAATGCCTGCAGCAGGGATTCATAACCAGGGCCTTCATTTTCCAGCAAGGAGATAGTTCTGGCCAGTGCTTTTATATCACCCAGTTTTATTTTTTGTAACAACTCCTGCCAGCTCATGGATAAATATGATTGAAATGATTCCACGGCAACTTACACATTTATTCAGCTCCCTGTATCTTGCAGTCATCAAAATTAAGGCGAACCGGTAATGCAATATTGGCGCACGCAGCTCCTTTTCTACAGCATCATTGCTATGATGGGTTCTCTGTTTTGGTCAAGAACATTGCTTGCAGCACTGGTTATTTTTTTTGTATCAGTTTCTTTTCTTCACGGTCGTCCAAAAGACCAGCTTCGTCAGTTTTTTGCTACGCCTCTTCTGTGGGGGATGAGCCTGTTGTTCTTTGTTCCGCTTGTTTCAGGTTTGTGGAGCAGTGATAAAGAGCAATGTCTGACGATATTCCGCATCGAGCTGCGCTAGCCAGTCTGCTTGAGCTTTTCCTTGAAGGTGTGGTGCAGCGGTCTCCGTCAGTGAGACGAAGTAATCGAGGTGACGCGTCCGCACATCATCTGCACGTTGTCGCTCTTCTAGCCGTTCACTTGCAAATTCCCGCACGGTTTCCAACATGCGGTACCGGCGCCCTTCTCCAACGTCTTCCGCCGCCATAACCACAGCTCGGTCAACCAGGATGTTGAGCAAATCC
>CAYSIU010000134.1:0-7145 GCA_964431095.1 uncultured Chitinophaga sp.
GGTTTTAATTTCTTCCTCGGTCACGGCATCGTCCCGGGTACGTTTAATGCTGAAAACTCGGAAAAAAAGGCTGCTTATTTTATTCAGCAACCAGACAATCGGGTGGGTAGCCCGGGCAAAAAAATTCATCGGGCCCGCCACCAGCCGGGCGATCCGTTCAGCTCTAAGCAGACCAATTTGTTTGGGTATGAGCTCACCAAAAATGATGGAAAGAAATGTGACAACAATCACAATGATGGTGATAGCGATCTTGTCTGCATAAGGTTTGAGAAAGTTGATCTTTGCGATCAATGGCTGCAGGGCAGGACCGAAACGCTCACCCGAATAGACACCGGTCAGGATGGCGATCAGCGTAATACCGATCTGGGCAGCCGACAAAAATTTTTCCGGGCTATTCGAAAGGTCGAGCGCTTTTTTTGCCTGGCTGTCGCCTTTCTCGGCAAGGTTTTCCAGTCTTGTTTTACGGGCTGAGACCAGGGCAATTTCCGACATCACAAACAGGCCATTGAGAAAAATCAGCAGCAGAAATATTATGATCTCAATCTAGGCATGAGGTTGATTACCGAAGATAGCAAATCCGAATCGCTTATTGAAGATGGTGCCGGTGGCGATGCCAAAAACCAGGCCCAGCAAGGCTCCGCAAAGAACATCCGATGGGTAATGAACGCCCACATATACCTGGGCATAAGCGATCAGTGCGGCCCACAGGAATGCGATCCGTGCCCAGCGACCGATCAGCGGCCGGAAACTGATACTAAAAAAAGCAGCCATTCCGAAATGATTCGCAGCATGATTAGAAATAAAACTGTGACCTCCCCCGCATTTGTCGAGCAGCAATCTCACCTGTTGCAGGAAATGCGGATCAGCGCAGGGTCTCAGGCGGTCAATCATATGTTTAAAAAGATAAGTACCGGTCATATCGGTGAGGGCAACCGTAGAAAGAATGAAAACGATCCACCACAACCCCCGTACCCTGAAATTTACCAGCACAAATACCAGCAGGAAAAGATAAAGCGGTGCCCAGTTAACAGACTTGCGGAAAAAAGGCATGATTGCATCGAAAAAAGAATTGGCGCCGTCGCTGTTGATAGTCACGAACAACGACTGATCCCATTGTTCCATTTTTTGCCAGAAGCTGGTAGCCAGGAAAAACATGCCGGCAAAAATACTGGATACCCCGCAATTGTCATTTACAGGAAAATGTGTATGAAGTCGATCGCCTTTTGCTCAATCGGGTTAAATTCTATTCTTTTGTACTCTTTTAGAAGATTTTCAGCTGCTTCACGTTACATAGAGCGATGCTGTTTCGGTTCAAGATACCAAAGACAATACTCTGGGTAGCCAATTTGCTGCTTATTTTCCTGCTGTTATTCACTTTATACCGGCTGGGAACTTTTTTTGCTTTCCGGTATAAGTTTTATCCCGAGGGGATCGGTTTCGGAGAAGTGATCCCCTCTTTTTTACTGGGCGTCCGGTATGACCTGCGATGGATTGCATTTATACTTTTACCGGTCATTTTATTGAGTATGGTGCCTGCCTGGTCTCCCTTTTATTCTGCCCGGAATAAAAAAATCTGGACATGGTACCTGGCAGTGGCCACGTTTATTGTTTTTTTCTTTTTTGCCGCGGGTTTTGGCAGCCTGGCCTATAATCAGACCCCGCTTGATGCAGGGGCCATGAATTTTGTCGAGGACTTCAGTATCTCCATGAAGATGATGCAGCAAACCTATCCTTTGTTCTGGATGGGATTGGGACTGGTGATCGCCGTTCTTTTTTTCCGGTGGATGTATCATCGCAGTCATTGGCAGGTGATCAACCGGACAGAGGGAAAAGGGATCCAATACCGCAGGAAACATTTTGTCATCGCCGCGCTGGTGCTCGGTGTATTTATATGGGGCAACATATCCTGGCCACCCCTGAGCCGTGGCGACAGTTTCCGTTTCAGGAATGAGTTCAAATCCTACCTCGCTATCAACCCGATGCAGAATTTTTTTGCAACCCTGAAATTGCGTAAACCGGATTACAATGAGCAAAACGCCAAAGATGTTTTCCCGCTGATGGCCAACTGGATGCAGCTACCGGACCCGCATCATTTTTCTTACCGGCGGATCGTGCCGCCCCGCAGCGGTTCGCTCGAAACACGGCCGAATATCGTGCTCGTGCAATGCGAATCATTCAGCATGTATAAAAGCAGCATGAGTGGTAACCCGCTGGACGCGACACCCTTTTTTGATTCATTGTGCCGGAACGGGATATTCTTCGAACGTTGTTTTACTCCTCATTTTGCGACGGCCCGGGGATTATTTGCAATACTAACAGGCATTCCGGATGCACAGCAGTTCAAATTCTCCAGCCGGAACCCGGAAGCGATTCAACAGCATACGATCATCAATAATTTTGAAGATTATGATAAACATTATTTCTTAGGGGGCAATCCCGAGTTCAGCAATTTTGAAGGACTGCTGAAAAATATCAGGGGCCTGCAAATGCATACGGAAGGAAGTTTCACCTCGCCGGACATCAATGTGTGGGGTATCAGTGATAAGGATCTGTTCCTGGAGGCCAATAAAGTCTTTAAAAAACAAACCCGCCCTTTTTTTGCGTATATACAAACCTCGGGGAATCACCATCCCTATGATAAATCCATTTCTGAAAGAGATACTGATTTTAATAAACTGGTGGTAATCGATGATTCATTGAAAAAATACGGATTTGGCACCCTGCAGGAATTCAATGCCTTTCGATACGCCGATTATTGTTTCCGGAAATTCATGGAGGCCGCTCGTCAGGAAACCTATTTTCCCAATACAATTTTTGTTTTTGTAGGCGATCATGGTGTAGCCGGGAACGCGGATGCCATGTACCCGCTGGTCTGGACCCAGCAGCGTCTGACAGATGAACATGTGCCCTTACTTTTTTATGCGCCCGAATTGCTGCAACCGGAAAAAAGAACGGAAGTGGTTTCCCAGATCGATATATTACCGACCATTGCCGGCCTGCTGCACCAGTCCTATGTGAATACAACCCTGGGCCGGGACCTCCTGGATCCTTTAAAAAAGAACAATTATGCATTTGTGACCAATACGGCCGGGGGTATTGGGATGGTGACGGATGATTTTTACTTTACAAAGAATGTCAATTTCCCTGACGAACAACTAAGCCCAATGCACACCGGCGTATCGATCAGTCAGCAGCAGGAGGATTCGGTCAAACGAAAGCTTTCTGCATTTACCAATGCTTTTTTTGAAACGGCGAAGTATCTGATCATGAACAATAAAAAAGATTAATGTTGAATGAGGATGGTCAGTAATTATTCTGTGCAGTTTTTACAATTCGTGTCAGAATCTTTATGATGATTTCCATGAAAAAAACACCTCAATTTTTTCTTCTTCCCCTCATTTAGCAGGCAACATTATGTCTTCCCGGTTTTAGTAGCTACAATCATCATCCTTGCTGTTTTTTTTACGTCATAGCTGTTGAATTGGTAGTCGCCAAAGACCTCTTTTACCTGCAGACCCTGGTAACTGAACATATCATTGAAGTCGTCCAGCGAGAATTTTGCTACTTTTTCGGTATACTCGATGGGTTGTGCAAGAGAAGCATCTGTGACGATTATTTTTTTATAAAAGTGTGTATCGTCATCCCAGCGATGGATCTCGTAGGTGGCCCCATCCAGTTGCCGGATTTCGTTGTGTCGGAGGTGTTCCTCGGCATAATGAACATTCAGGTAATCGATCACGAACACTCCGCCTGGTTTCAGGCTTTTCGCGATCGTGCGGATCGCGTCATCATGTTCCCTCCGGGTGCTGAAATAACCGAAGCTCGTGAAGAAATTGAACGCGTAGTCAAAATAATTACCCCGGAAAGGCTGCCGCATGTCATGTACAAAGAAATCAAGATGGTCCGATTCGAATCGTTTGGCCAGGGCAATACTGCTTTCGGAGATATCGATACCGGTGACTGTAAAGCCCAGGGAAGCCAGTATCTTACTGTGTCTTCCTTTTCCACAGGCTACATCCAGCATGAGGCTTTGCGGCGCAGGCTGTAAGTGATCGATCAGTTTCCTGATAAAAATCTCCGCTTCTTTTTCGTCATGTTCAAAATACAGCCTGTGATAGAAAGGTGAACTGAACCAGTCTTTATACCATTCGTTTCCGGTCATGCACAAATATAAACACGAATTACACGAATGACACGAATGACACGAATTACACGAATGACACGAATGACACGAATGACACGAATGACACGAATTATGCGAATGGCAGGTATTGAACGGTTTACATGCCCCGGGAGACCAAAAGATTTCAACTTATACAAAATAGGCAAAGCATTTCGGCACAATAATGGGTGTTCAGTACTTTTGTAGCCCGGTTATTACCGGGATGGAACACTATTCTTTTCACCTATCTTTTTTTTGTGGCTTTAATTAAAAGTATATCCGGCATCAGAGGCACTATCGGCAGCAAACCCGGTGAAAATCTTACCCCTGTTGACGTAGTGAAGTTTACCGCTGCATTTGGATCCCTTTTAATGGGTAAAAAGATTCGCCAGGGGAGAAAGAGAGTGGTGGTGGGCCGCGACGGCCGGATCAGTGGTCCCATGCTGCAGGGATTGGTGGTCCACACGCTCACTGCGATGGGAATCGATGTCATTGACCTGGGGCTTTCCACGACACCCACTGTCGAAATCGCCGTAAAAATGGAGAAAGCTGATGGGGGTATCATCATAACGGCCAGCCATAATCCGAAAGAATGGAATGCACTGAAATTACTCAATAACGAAGGTGAATTCATTTCTGCTGAAACAGGCGCCCGGCTACTGGAATTGGCAAGCCGGGATGATTTTTCTTTTTCTGTTGCCGAGCAACTGGGAATGATCATAAGAAATGAAAGCTACCTGCAAAAACACGTCGAGGCAGTAGTTAACTATCCACTTGTAAATGCTAAAGCCATTGCCAAACAGAATTTCAAAGTGGTGATAGATGGTATTAACTCCAGCGGCGCTATTTATATCCCGGCCCTCCTGAAAGCACTGGGTGTGAATGAGGTAATAGTGATCAACGGGGAAGTGAATGGCCGCTTTGCTCACAATCCCGAACCCTTGCCCGAACATTTGTCGGAGTTGTGCAATGAGGTGACGAAGCAGAAAGCTCACCTGGGGATCGCGGTGGACCCAGATGTCGACCGGCTTTGTTTTGTGAACGAGGATGGTAGTTTATTCGGAGAAGAATACACTTTGGTGGCGGTGGCTGATTATGTTTTAAGTAAGAAAAAGGGGAATACGGTCAGTAATATGAGCAGCACCAAAGCCCTGAAAGAAATTACTATAAAACGCGGGGGAGAATATTTTTCATCTGCGGTAGGAGAAGTGAACGTAGTAAAGAAAATGAAGGAGGTGAATGCAGTGATCGGAGGAGAAGGCAATGGTGGGGTCATCGTACCGGATTTTCATTATGGCCGGGACGCCCTGATCGGTGTCGGGTTGTTCTTAAGTCTTTTGGCGAATCATAAAAAAGGCATGAAATCACTCCGCAACCAGTATCCCGGCTATTTTATTTCGAAGAATAAGATCGAACTCGAAAACGGCATCGATGTACGGTCCATTTTCGATAAAATAAAAAAGAAATATAAAAATCATCCTATGAATACGGAGGATGGATTAAAAATTGAGTTTGATAACGACTGGGTCCACCTTCGCAAGTCAAACACAGAACCCATTATCCGCATTTATGCAGAAAGCGATTTTGAAACAAAGGCCAATAATATCGCAACGCGGCTGGTGCAGGATATCCACGAATTCAGGCAATCGTCCTGAAATAGTCCCCTGGAAAATTGCATCCGCTAACCGGTAAGGTTCTTCTGGTATGCCGATATTGGTCCTGCGGCAATTCAATCACCTTCGCCTGAATGCTTATCTTTGCGCCAATTTTTATTGCCATAGCTGATAACGAATGGCATACAGTCTTTTATGACCCGTATTTATTTTGATAATGCCGCCACCACGCCGCTTGACAAAGAAGTGTTGGATGCGATGTTGCCTTTTATGACCCACCAGTTTGGCAACCCTTCCTCTATTTATTCATATGGGAGGGAATCGAGGCTGGCGATCGAAACGGCACGCAAAACAGTGGCAAGATTATTAAATGCTCACCCCGGCGAGATCTTTTTTACCAGTGGGGGTACCGAAAGCAATAATACGGCGATATTATCAGCGATCCGCGACCTGGGATGCAAACATATCATCACTTCCCCGATCGAGCATCATGCCGTGTTGCACACAGTGGAGCATTATGGCCACCGGGGGGAAGTAACCACCAGTTATGTAAAACTATTACCCAATGGTCATGTCGACCTGGAAGATCTCAACGAACAACTCGCTTCCCACATGGAGCGGTGCCTGGTTACCCTGATGCATGCCAATAATGAGATCGGCAACCTGCTGGATATTCATGCCGTGGGAAGCATCTGCAAAAAATATAACGCCATCTTTCATTCGGATTGCGTGCAAACAGTGGGGCATTATCCGCTTAACCTGAGAGATACACCGGTTCATTTCATCAGCGGGGCGGGTCATAAATTTCATGGTCCGAAGGGTGTGGGTATTTTGTATGTCAACGATAATGTGAAAATCCGGCCTTTTATTTTCGGCGGTGGGCAGGAACGCAATATGCGGGCAGGTACGGAAAACCTGTATGGCATCGTCGGGTTTGCCAGGGCGCTTGAACTGGCAATGGAACATTATGAAAAGGGTAGTGGTTATATCCAGTCGCTGAAGAATTATATGATAGGAAAACTCCGGGAAGAGATCCCTGGAGTGCAGTTCAACGGCGACCAGGAAGGAAGATGTTTATACACGGTGTTGAGCACCGCATTCCCCAAAACGGAAAGATCCGAGATGATACTTTTCAATCTCGATATCCATCATATCTGTGTGTCGGGTGGCAGTGCCTGCAGCAGTGGGGCCGATGTGGGAAGCCATGTGATCCGGGCGATCAATAATAATCCCAACCTGGTCACCGTCCGCTTTTCTTTCAGTAAGTATAATACCACAAAGGAAGTAGATGCCGTGGTTCAGATGCTGAAAGAACTTGTTTAATGGATTTCAAACGTGAGAAAAGAAATGTTAAAGGGACAATTACCATT
>CAYSIU010000135.1:0-7100 GCA_964431095.1 uncultured Chitinophaga sp.
AATAATATTAGTTACTCCATTAGAAATAATTCTGTTTTTTAAAATCCTTATATTTCCCAACGCAGATACAATGATGTCGCTGTTTTTTACCGCTTCCTCCACTGCTTTTGCATTTCGTACATCTCCTTGCGATACATGAAAGTTTTCATGTACAATATGGCTTACCTCTCCCAGGGTTCGTACAAATGCCCTTACATTGTACCCCTCCTTTAGTAACATTTTCACAATAATTTTTCCCGTTCTTCCGGTTGCCCCGAATACGAGTACTGTTATTTCTTTTTTCATTTTTTTGAATTTGAGTTTGTGAATAAGTAACAGGGTGCAAAATACCCTTGCCGTATAGTAGTTTGCAAATCAATGGGGTAGTCGGGAAACTTTTGGGACAGGCAGGAAAGGATGAGATAAACAGGAAGGAATGCAGGTTTACCGGGAATGTAGCTGCTCTAATTTTTCCCGTATTTCTTCATGTAATAAACGGGAAACAGGCACTTCAACAGGGCAGCTTTCAAGGGTCAGTTTTAATCCACGGGCATTGCCCGTTACTGATTGTACTTTTTGGAGGTTTACAATATAAGCCCGATGGCAACGGTAGAATTGCGGGTGGCTTTTCAGGTCATCTTCCGTTCTTTTTAATGAACTTCTGAGCAACTTTGTTACTATTTCATTTCCTTCTGATAAATATATTTTGATATAGTTATCAGCGGAAGAAATAATAAACACCTGCTCTGGCTCCGCTTTAGCGGTTGCTGTTTCGCTTTCGGCGGTGAACACAATGGGCAACTTTGTTTCATCTCTGGCTTTTATTTCCCCAGCGCTACTGATTTCGGGTTCTTTGCTGGTAATTACATTTTCAGGATGCAGGGTGGGTAAGAATTTTTTAGCTTCCTCTCTACTTTTTTTCAATAAACGGTTTTCCTTAATTAACGTCCACACCGCAACGGGCAACACACCGATACAGATGGATATAAATTCAAAGTATAAAAACCTGTTAAGGGAGATACTTGTAATGGCAAGGGAAACTGCAAGGAGATAATTTCCCAAACCGATAAAAGCGATATGAACGAGAGTGATAAATATTTCCTTACCCACCGTCCAGTATTCTTCCTGGAAAAAAGAGGGGAATAGCCTATGCACGATAAGAAAATTAATGAACATCATTGCAAATGTGATGGCCCCAAATCCGAGTGAATAAATAAAAGTTTGAAGACTGGTAAATGCCCCGATGCCAAAAGGCTTAAAAAGGAACAAAAACAAAAAAACAAAAATCCCAAAAGAAAATGCAGCCGTAAATTTTCTTCTGTTTCCTTCAATAAGAGGATAAGGTTTTGCCAGTAATTGCAGTAAACTCATTCACAAACTTAATTCATTCTACAATGAAAGTTAATTGGCTGATATTTTAAAGAAAGATGATTAGAATTCCATCAGCCGGGGTAAGTGGACTGTTCCTTGGTATTTTAGCTCTTTGCAATGTGCTAAAAATAGCGTGGGGTCGGGCGGCAAGACCATGAGTGTTTGAATTTAAGTAGGATGCTGTTTAAAGTGACATACAACGTCTACGGCTTGGTGCTGTGGCCAAATGAATTTACGATATTTAGAAATGCAGGCCGACAGTTTAAATTTCTCAATAAGTTGGCGGCCAGTCACCCCCCGCAGAAGGCGCCCGCCCCCGCCAGAACAATTCTGTCGGGCTGGTGTACCGAATGGTACATTCGGGAGGGGCAGGCATTGCGCCAAGCCACTTCCTTAGTATTATAGTTCTTTGGGTTATAAGAAAAATGCGAGAATAAATACGGTACTGAGATATGTCCAGAAGAGAAGAAACAAAATGTGAATACATGTCTCAAACATTTTCCCTCGCCATATTTTTGATGAGTAACCGAAAATTTGAATGAGCAATCTTGCTATCCAAAAAATAGCAAACCCTAATGTAATGCGCTTACCTAATTTAGTATGAAGTAATTCGTTTGTGGATGTCAGGCAAAGTAAACCCATGAGAACTATTACAAACGCAATAAAAAAGGAATGAACATACATCATTTGCCGGTTCATAGTGCTCAACGAACCCAATTCTTGCTTCCAGTTGAAATACTTAGGAAATATGATATGAATTGAGGCCAATACTATTAATAGCACTCCAGTTATCTTAAGATGAAACTCCATTTTTCCAAAAAGCAACTATCAGTTTTATTGACTGAAGCTGAATACAGACATAAAAGGTGTAAACTTGTTCTCTGTGAAATTACTAAAGCCTGCACTTCTTATAGCGCTTTTCCAGGTTGTACGGGAAAAGAAATGCGTGAACCCTATAGTGAAGGCTAAAAAATTAGGAAAGTCGCGTAAATGCTCCACCATTATTACTTTACCGTCCACCTTACTTACCCTATGGCATTCCTTTAAAAACTGAATTTTTTCTTCATGCGATCTTATTTCGTGTATGGCAGATAGCAGAAATATAACATCAACTGATTTGTCCGGCAGGGGTATAAGGTTTGTTTCTATTTGTTGCGTCCCCGGGTATATCATGCTTGCTTTACGGGCTCGTTTGATTGCCGGCTCGGTATGTTGCTGCGCATTATAGAAGTCAAACACTTTTAGATCTATATCAGGAAATTTCGCTTTTATGATAAAACTAGTTTCATCAAACCCTGCATTAATATTGAGGGCTAACTTTACCTGATCTGCCTCCTTCAGTTGGCTCTTTAGCCAATCAAGCCTATAATAGCCAGAGAAGTCATACACGTAAGCAGAGACAATCAACGGCATGGTAAGCCCGTAACCAAATGAAACCAGAATCAACAAAAAAATAAAGTGTGGCCAGTTAAAAAACCAATAACTTATAATCAATGCTGCGAAAATTGCAAAGCCAAAAAAATAAAAATGGCGGTTAAAACTTAAAATATTTAAAACTCCCTGGAATATTCTTCGTTTTACTTCCATTGTTCAATTTTGCCTTTTTTCCAATAATAAGGAATATTTTTAAGGATAAAAGCGTTCGCTAGTTTTGCTTCCTTCAGGTTTAGTTTATCCAGAAAAGCAAAATGGTAGTGAAGGACATTTACTGGGGCAGGCTTCCAATTCTGACGTACCCCTTCAATAACTAAAACTGTTTTGTCATTAGCAATATAAGTAAAGGTGAATGGTAAAGGACCGGCAAATCGCCTGGCCTCTTTCCAGTCGGTAAATGGCGAAGCCGAAGGCAAGGGAAGATTTTCGTTCCCAGTGTCTTCAAATTTTACCTTAAAATCAGATTTTTCTGAGGTGATTTCGGTTATGCCATTCGTTGTAGTCTGTCTAATATCGGTTGTGGTGTAATTTTAATTCGTAAAAATATTCCCCCAAAACTCCCTGTTCTTCTTATTGGTTTCCGATTTCAAATTATATAACCCTCTCAAATTTTTTCCGGCAATATTAGTAAACCTCACAAACACACGATAGCCGATCAGAAAGAAATTATTGCCCATAAACTTTGGAAACCCTTTTGGGCGTAGATTTCTTGTTTGTACCATTGCAATCGCAACAAAAGCCCACTTATCCTCGAAGGTGTCAAGCTCTAAGCACTCAGGGATCAGATCCTTAATTTCCTCCTTGGGAATTGAGAATGTTAGCACAATGGAACTTTCGAAAAAAGCCTCAACAGGAAAGGGGTGATTTCTTAGAAATGAAAACATTTATGCTATTTCAGGGTTTTATTAAGCCAAACTCGTTATAAATAATCAGAAGTATGAATAATAAAGCAAAGAACGCATTTAATTTTCCCCATAGCAACAAGTCGGGTGCCAGGAAAAATTCCAATGTATTCATAGTTGCAATGACAAGAATTTGAGCGACCGCATTCATTATAGTCCACCTGTCACTCAAAACCCAGGCCGACATAATAATTTCTGAAAACCCAATGATAATAGTTAAACGCCTGGCAGTATGCCTGTCTATTTTTAGAATTCTTTGAACTATTTCCTGGTGTCTGGGCACAAGATTCAGCACCTTGCAGAATAACCCGTTCGCCATCCAGACGGCGGCAATAAAAAAGTTGATGATTTTGTGTAGTGTCATTTATTGCAATGTCGGAAATGTAGGAGCCTCTGCAAGGGAATTGCCGCTAACGTCCAAGGCTTTGCGCTGTGGCGTTATCTGAAGTTAGTGAAATTTGCAAAAGCCTCGACTCCACTTCGTTTCGGACGGGCAAGCATGGCGCCAAAGCCCCATGTTGGGTGCTGTAATTCTTATGTAATTAATTTGTCAACGTCGTTGTTATCTAAAAAATTTAATACCCTTCTCATTCGCTGAAAAATTGAAGACATTGTAATTCAATCTTCTTGTATAATACTTTCCCTCTTGTAATTGCGCCAATCCAACTTTGACTATGTTTCACGAACATATAACCAAGGGGCGTTCTATTTCAGATCATAAACCCTTTTTTTCAATGCCTCCTTCACCCCGCCAAACCATTCATCTTTTAATATGCTCAATACAATACTGTCCCTTCGGCCTCCATAGGCCAGGGGCATGTGATTGCGGAGTATACCCTCTTCCACACAGCCGATGGCTTTCATGGCAGTGATGCTGCGTTCATTTTTTGCATCGGCGCGGAATTCGCAACGCTCCAGTCCCCACTCTTCAAAAACATAGGTCAATAGCAATAATTTACAATGCCGGTTCAGACCCGTCCGCTGGAAATCCTTTCCATACCAGGTATAACCCAATTGCGTGTTCAGGTATTGTTGCTGGATGTCGTAGAAACGGGTGCTGCCTGCGTACCGATTCGCTTTTTTATCAAAGACGATAAAAGGATATTCTTTTTTCTCGTCCAGGTTCTTTACCGTGGTATCAATATATTCTCTCAAATTCTCTTTCCCTGCCGCAGTTACCAACCCGAATTTCCAGATCTCGGGTTCATTCAATGAAAAGGGTAAGAGGTTTTCAAAATCGTTCTGGCTGATAGCCCGGAGTACAACTCTTTCGTTTTCGAGGATGGGGTGCTGTTGGAAAATGTCTAAGGGCATTTTTAGTTTTTATAAAGATATTTTTTGTATGGGTGGGCTAATCGTTTTCGGGTATAATTACCTCACCGACTTCACTCACCTCACCCACCTCTCCCCCTACCCCCTCTCCACATGGAGAAGCGAATCAATAGGATATCCTTTTAATATCAGCCCCAAGCTTCTTCAATCTCCCGTCAATATCCTGGTAGCCGCGGTCGATCTGTTCTATATTTTGAATAATACTTTTCCCTTCGGCACTCAGCGCCGCGATCAATAAAGCCACGCCGGCGCGGATATCGGGACTGCTCATCACAATGCCGCGCAAAGGCTGTTCCCTTTCCAGCCCGATCACCACGGCCCGGTGCGGGTCGCAAAGAACGATACGGGCACCCATGTCGATCAGCTTGTCCACAAAGAACAAACGACTCTCGAACATTTTCTGGTGGATCAATACCGAACCCCGGGCCTGCGTGGCAGTCACCAGCACGATGCTCAGCAGGTCGGGCGTAAACCCCGGCCAGGGATGATCATAGATCGTCATCACCGAACCATCGAGAAAGGTCTGTATCTCGTAGATCTCCTGCGCGGGGATATGAATATCATCTCCATTAAAATTCATTTGAATACCTAACTGCCTGAACTTTTCGGGGATGATCCCCAAATGTTCAACACCAGCACCCTTGATCGTAATATCACTTTGCGTCATCGCCGCCAGACCGATAAAGGAACCCACTTCGATCATGTCGGGAAGTATCCTGTGCTCTGCGCCACCGAGGTAAGTAACCCCTTCGATCGACAACCTGTTACTGCCGATACCGGAGATCTTTGCGCCCATCTTGTTTAACAAATGGCAGAGCTGCTGAACATAAGGCTCGCAGGCAGCATTGTAAATAGTAGTGGTTCCCTTTCCCATCACCGCCGCCATGATAATATTGGCAGTGCCGGTCACGGAAGGTTCATCCAGCAACAGATCAGCTCCTTTCAGATTGGGCGCCTCGAGATGAAAAAAACCGTCTTCTTCATGGTAAGTATAGGAAGCTCCCAATTTCTGAAAGCCGCTGATATGGGTATCCAGTCTCCGTCTTCCTATTTTATCACCCCCGGGTCTGGGGAGGAAGGTTTTCCTGCATCGCGAGAGCAAGGGACCCGCCAGCATGACGGCTCCACGGAGTTTGCCGCTTTTCTTTTTATAAGTTTCACTGTGCAGGAAATCTATATTGATATCTTCCGCTTTGAAACTGCAACTGTCCCGGCCATTGCGTTTGATCTTCACGTTCATCTCTCCGAGCAATTCAATCAGCAGGTTCACATCCAGGATATCAGGAATATTGGAGATCGTAACTTTTTCCGGCGTGAGCAATACGGCGCTGATCACCTGCAGGGCCTCGTTCTTGGCTCCCTGCGGGACGATCTCCCCGCTTAATTTTTTTCCACCCTGTACTTCGAAGGAATTCATTTGGGTTAATTGGGGATGAAAATTAAATCCAACCACTCAATTATGTTGCAAAATAAAAACAAAAGGGAAGGCCGGGATAATAAAAATGCCCGCTTATCGCAGGCAGTGTCAACGGATCAACTGATAAATTAATACCTCTTCTTCTTGTAACCACCGCCGCCCCCTCTGTCCCTGTTATCCCGGCGGCCACCACGCTGCTGGAACTTACCATTGCGTTTGCCATAGCCGCGGTTTTCCTGTTGCGGGCGGAAAGCTTTTACATAAGGTGTGTTGGTGAAAGTAAGCTGGCCATCGGTAATATTAGTCAGTTCGCTTTGTATGGCATCGTCGTGCACGGTTTCCTTATGCCAGTTGTTATAAGCGAGTTTCATATAATAAGCAACGGCGTTGGCAAAACCCAGCCGCTTGTCGGGATTCTCTTCCTGCAGGGCTTTTTTGATAATTATTTCCAGGTTTTTGCCCAGGTGAGAATATTTGGGGTAGCGTTTGGGATAGGGAAGTGGTTTCGGCCTGGCTTTGAGTGTTTCCCTGGTTGGGATGGGATAAGGGGATGTTACTTTTACCTTGAAATCAGATATCAGGAACAGGTGATCCCAGAGCTTGTGCCGGAAATCCTCTACATTTTTTAAATGCGGGTTCAAAAATCACATCAGTTTAATAACGGC
>CAYSIU010000136.1:0-7046 GCA_964431095.1 uncultured Chitinophaga sp.
CAGTTCCGTACCCTGGTCATCCAGGTATTGCCGCTGACTACAGGGATCGGTAATCTGTTCGATCTTTACTTTGCCATAGATCAGGATGGTATTGAGTGCGTACGCGCCTTCCGCGAGAAGTGACTGCGGCAACCTGTCTTTTTTACCTACTACGGATAACGGTGCCGCAACGATTCTTCCCCCGCTTCCGGGATCGCCAAACCAGGTACCCATCGTTCCTGCCATCCCAAACGACCAACCGCCGGTTGCGGTAGTGATCGTTATAAAATTCAGGTGGCCGTCATACCATAATTTCCCATCTGCTGCATTTACATACCAGGACCGGTTGGGGTCATATACCCATATTTTTTTTATGGCGCCCAGGTTTTCCGTTGCATAAGGCACGATTACATGTCCCGAATCTCCCGTGATACCACCGGTACTCCCACTGATACAGATGACGGGGGGATCATTCTTTGCCAGGAACTCCTGCACTTTTGCAAAGGTGTAATTGCCGTCACGAAGTTTGCCGGTGGCAATAACATCCAGCATAAAAGAAAGAAAGCCGTGGTTGATCTGGTTGCCATGGGTGAGCTCGATAGCTGTTTCCAGGTTAGGATCGTCGGGCCGATTTACGCCGCTATAGGTATAAGGCGGATGACAGAAACCCAAATGTCCCCCGTTCTTCAGCATCAGCAATTCCATAACGTCCATACCATAACAAAGACCCGGTTTGCTGAGTTTGGTTTTATAAAGGGCATCATAGAATATCCCGTCAAAATCTGCAGAAGGAGCAGGTGCTACTCCGATATAGGTTTCCCTGAACATGGACCAGGGCAGGGAATCCTTCGTAAAATTATCAAAGAACCAGGTATTTTTTTTGGGCCAGTCGGGGTTGGGATCCTGCCCTTTGGATTTTGTAAAAGGTAGTAAAGCCATCGTTAATACCAGGATAAAAACACGGAGTTTCATGGCAGTAATTTTAGTTATAGTGATAAAATAATTCATATAAATCTCTTTTCAATAGGGTTTTTATGGAGTGATGCTTTTTGCAGCCGATAGGGCCGATAATTGTCCATTCAGCATCAATGCGCCTACACGATACCAATAAGTGATTCCTTTCACCACGTTTACATCGGTATAGGTATTTGCATGCAGCGGTGCGATCACAACAGGAATGAATGGTCCCCCGGCATTGGTGCTTCTGTAAACGATGAAACCGGTATGCACGGAACCATCGAAAGATGGCGACCATGTCAGCAGGACCGCGCAGGGATCCGCCTGTTTGTCCAGCACATCGATCACGGGAGCATCCGGAATTTTTCTTGTAAAACTGAAAGTGCTGATCGCGGCTGCCCTGGCCAAAGGCGTCTCATTTCCATCATAATCAATTCCCACTACTTTATACCAGTAGGTGAGCTTGGGTTGAATGGATTTATCTTCAAAGAATCCCTGGCTCATCCATGGCATTGCCTGCACCGATATTTTGTCGCAGGTGGCGATACCAGGTGGAACATACGGACTCGCTAATACAACCGGCATGGTGGGAGGCAGCTCCACTGTCATTCCACCCACCCATGTAAAGGCCGCGTTATTGGGTTCAACCGCCGGGTTGGTTCCTTCCGCACGGTATACATGATAGGCCCTTGTGTCCTGCGTGGGCGGACCGATCCATTCCACCCTGATCTGTTCGGCCTGTGCAAAGAGACCGGAGATGATAGCGTTTTCAGGCGGAGTGCGGTCCCTTAGTCTTTCGCATTTGATCTGCATTTGTTCTGCAGGGGAGGGAATGGGAAAAGAACCGCTGATATTATCAGATGAATCTTTTGCTTTTATCCAGTAAGCATAGCAAAGCGGCGAACCCGGTGGTATCGTCCGATCATTGAAAAAGAAATTACCGGCTGCTATCGCCCGGTCCACAGAATCTTTGGTGATCTCCCCGAGAAATACAAACGGACCACTGCAGGGACAGGGAAGCCTGGGACCCTCGGGCCCCGTTGTTATACCAACAGATGGATTGTCCCTGCCGGGTGTTTTTGGTTCATCTTTCTGTGCAAAATATTTTGCAGGATCATAGGTTTGCCAGGTGCGACAAGTATCTTTTTGCCCGCTGCAGTCCACCCAGGAACCCAGGTGGCAAAGACTACGATACACCATGTAACTGGCCATATCGGGTTCACTGTTCGGTTGCCATTTTACCGAGATATAATCTTCAAACCCTTTTGTTTGAAGATTTCGCACAATGGCCGGGGGAGTAATATCTTTCACGAGAGCAGAAACAGCAGAAGACCATTGACTGGTATTGGTGGATTGATCAATGGAACGCAGGCGGTACCACCATGTTTTGTTTCCAAATGCAGAGCGAAGGGAAGGATCCGCATCCGTAGTATCCCTTGATTTTAGTCCACGGATAGTGGGTAATAGACCGAGATAAGTGGAAGGAGTAGTATTGGGATTGTCGGAGCTGGCAAAGCGGTACAGTTTATATTTGATTGTGCTGTCGGGATATTCCCAATGCCCGTTTATATCTCTTACCACCTGTGTCCAGCGAATCGTAACGTGACCTGTTGCATCCTCGGTTGTAACAACGATATCTATCGGTACCGAAGGCGCTGTGCTGTCCCGCGGGGTAACAACGGGAGATACAGCCGAAGGGGACCCGGGACGCATGAACAGGTCAAGAGTAGTGACGCGGTAATAATAATTATTGTTGTTCTTGGGTCCGGCGATGGCAATACCATTGACAAGATGGGTAGAATCTTTTCCAAAAACCACGGTGTATCTTTTATAATCCACCATTCCATTTGCGGCGGGGATCAGTGTGTCACCATTCAAATGTTTTTTTACTTCGGCCGTAAAGGGACCTTCATTCACGCGTATAAAGGGACCGATGGCAGTGGGTCCTCTTTCCACAATAAAACCGGCGGCGCCTGCTACATTATCCCACCTCACCAGTACGGCATCATCACCGGGTTCACCCACTACGGTAGCCGGTGGAGACAAAGCAGTAAATGAGCCCGCAGTAACCAGCAGATCGGTCGACACTGTTCCTACCACTGTGTTGGAAGCATTCAGGCCTACGATTTTATAACGATAACTGTTTCCATTCACAACGGTATTGTCTTTGTAGCCAAGGCCCGCCACGATCGCAATCGGCATGGATGATTTGGATAAATACAGCAACCGCTTATTTTTTTCAGAGCCGGCTGCCAGGGTATTGACCAGGCATGGATTAAATAGAATGGAGTCCGATAATGCTTTGGCAACCATTTTCCATTCCGTGGAGTCCGGCGACGTAATCAATAAGGACCGGATGGTTACGCAATTTGAAAGCCGCTGAACGGGGCTTATATTTAATGGTGTAGCAGGATAGCTTGCAGCGCCATCATTTTTCCTGAAAATATTGTACTTCACGGCACCGCTCATTGGAGACCAGTTCAGTGCCACATGTAATCCCGGGCCGGGGTTACTGCTGACGGCCACGGCATTCTGCGCTTTTATATCTCCAGCGGCAATCATCCAAAAAACCGCAGCTAACAATATTTTTTTTACGTGAGTCATGGTATGTGTTTTATGACCAGAAATATTTTTATCGTATATAAAATCCCTGTGTGGTATTCAGGCCAATGGTCAGGTCAACAGATCCGCAAGCCACCCAAAGCACGCAGGCTTCAAGACCCACCGTTCCCTGGAAGGAGAATGGATAAGGGCCTATGACCTGAAGATCAAAATAAGCAGCGGCCGAAACCAGTCCTCCCAATATTTCACCATGAATTCGTCCTCCAAGATTGCCCACTACATAGGGGAGTCCTGTGCCGGTTGCAATCGCGCCAAGCGCAGCGGCTCCTGAAGGTGTTAACATAAAAGCACCCAGTCCAACATATATATCATAGCCACCGGAAATAATGAACAGGCTGATGCTTTGCGAAACGTGGATGGAACCGAAAATACCGGTAAGATTATCAGGGAGCGGGGTCATATTCAAAGCATACCGCGGATCAGTACCTACTAGTACCCAGGCCCTGGACTTGGGCGCATTCATTCCGATATAGAAAGCTGCTCCGATCCCGATACCGCCACCCAAGCCACCTCCCAATCCCGCCACGCCGGTGGAACTCATCATTTTTACTGCCACCATTCCCTGCAGTTCATTGAAATCGATACCGAGGTGCCAGTTCAATTGTCCTTCTGCCTCCAGCGAGCTTCCGCTTAATACAGGACTTCCTTCTGCCACCCGGAATTTTCCCGATACTTCACCCTCCATAAACCCTTCCGCCCAGTTCATGGTAAGCTGCATATGACCGTTTACCAACGCATCCAGGGAAAGTGCAATGGACATATAGGCTTCACCGTCTATGGTAACTCTTGCCAATGAGGGTGTGATCTGCAGGATAGCCGACAAATAAGACCCAACTCTTGCGGCCACACTCACGTTGGCTGCATCCGTCACTTCTCCGCCCACAACAAGATTTTCTATCCCATCATCTTTTATGCAGGCACATCCCCATAACCGGCCTATATGGGAAATATTGGCGACGGGTCCAAACGAAATGGAGCGCTGATCCATCAGATTGGTACCAATACGGATACAGGTACCGCGGCTGTTCATTTCCAGTGTGGAACCAATATCACCCCCGAGGAGATTCCGTAAAGCACTGGTACCGGTGCCCATGAATCCGTCCTGGGTGAGCGCCGAATAGGAGATGGTGAAATTGAAAATACCCAGTCCATCCGACCAGTTCCCTCCAATTGTAAAATGGGTAGCCAGAAAACCACCGGGCGAAGAACTGCTGAGCGTAACGGTCCTTCCGTTAAATGGATCGCCACTCATTCCCGGCGTGTATGTATCGATGATATGGAGGTAATCTCCTCCAAAGAATGGGAAGTAGGCGGTTCCCCCGACTCGCAAGAACCCTTTTTTGGAAGGATCGGGATCAATGGGTGATAAGGCCACTGCATTGTGCGTATAATTGAACAGATCGAATTTTTGTCCGGCAGAATTATAATCAAAGAACAATCTTCCCATGGAACCATTTGCCAGCATTTCACCCCATGTTAACCAGAATGGCTGCGCAAAATGTCTTGTTTCAGCTAACCCGGCTGCTGTTAAAATAATTTGCCCGGTCTTTACGCTGACCAACCCAGCGGAACTGAACCCGGGTTTAGGAACCAGCTTCAATCCCCAATACGCTAAAGAATCACCGCCGCCGATCACCAGTTTACCCCCCGCATTATTGGAAGTGGAGGTGAACACCATTTCTTTAAACGCCAGGATCGCACTTACAGGATCGGGTTCTTTGATAGCGGAACGATAATCGCAGGTTATGACCGCACTTTCCACACATTGAAGCAGGATGCTGCCGATCGGAGAATAATTGGTGCGGGGCCCTGCTCCAGATATCAGTTCGAATGGAGTCACACCCACATACAGCGGTTTCGTAGGATCACCCACTTTCAGGGGTGCCGGTGTTTCACTGATATCACCAGCAATACTGCAATGCACTCCTTGCGTTACAACGTTCATCCAGCAGGACACTTTTTCGGAAAACCTGAACCAAACAGGATTATTATTAGCAGGGATGACAGGATTATTCGGGTTCCATGCGGCGGGAACATTGGGGGTGTTGACCACCAGCATCGAGAAGCGACCAAAGGTCGCACCCTGGATATTAAAGGAATCCAGTACGGCTGCATTAATCGAAGAGAAAGCAACGCTGAATTTTTTTCCGCTCAGGTTAGTGGGGTTGAAGGCCGGCCTTGGTCTTGCAGAAAAAAACAACATGACTTCCCTTGTAATATTTTCAGCCCCGAAAGATTTGCGATCTCCGCCACCCGCGGCGATCAGGTCGCCCCAATAAACCCCCATATCCGGCCGGATCAAGGCAAATCCGGAAAGATCCATGGATGGCTGGATGGTCACACTCATATCCGTCAGTCTCACCGGGCTGTTATTGGCCTGTCTCACTGCTGTCTTTGGAAGAAGAACACCTCCATTTCGTAAGAACCCTCCGGATACAGAACTGGAGACTACATCGACTTCGGCAGAACTGAATTCAATCTGGTAACCCAATGGTTGTGTGGTCCCGAAATTGTAAGGAGCGGTAAGTTGGAAATTGGCTGTGAGACCGGAGCTTTCAACAATGCCATTTGAGAATGTATAATCAGCTTGCATATAGCCGATATTGGAAATAGCCGTACCGGCCGGTGACCCGCTTGATTCACCTTGTTTTAGTACAACTCCTTTCCACGAAACAGGTTTCCCCGAAGGAAGATAGGTTTGAGAGGAACTGAAATCAACTACATAACCGTGGCCATGGATGGCCAATGTAGTATTTCCAATGCCGAATACGCCATAGTTTGAATCGGGCAATTCTTTGTAGAACTCGCAGGAAGGAGAAATACGGAAATCGCCAAGGTTCAGCCTGCCCGCGGAGCAGGCGCTGTTTTGAGTGATGGAGGAGGGAAGAATGAGCTGGGCTGTTACCAATGGATTTTGTCCCGGAGAAAATACAACCGCACTCACTTCCAAAACAAACCCCGGTGAAATATTCAGTGTGAAAGGCACGGGAGGAATTGCCGGGTCAGTCGGATACCTGGCAAGGCCGGATAGGACCAGGCCTTGCGTAGCGCCCGCCTGCACCACACTTACCTGAATATCCGTGAACCTGACGCGGATACCTTCCGGTGTTTTCATTCCTTTCAGACCGGCCATATAACGTGAAATTTCGATTGGTCTTTCATTATAATGAGGCATCATTAATTCTACTTCTGAACCGGGCTGGGCATTCAGACCAAGGGAAGCAGCATCCTTTGTACTGATTTCATTGTCTTTCACGATCGGGTTATCCACCACTTTGAATTTTACCGGTTTCAATACTGCATCTTTCCAGAAACCAGGGAGGATGGAATAGACGGAGGGACAATTAAATTTTATACGACCGATCCCGTTGAGATGATTGTAGAACTTCCCTGCTTCGTTCCATTCCCCTCCCTTGTCATAGGACTCCACCACAATAGAATAAGCCCCAATCACTAAGGTTTCCGGGTATCGGTTTAGTTACCCAATC
>CAYSIU010000137.1:0-7042 GCA_964431095.1 uncultured Chitinophaga sp.
CCCACCGGCCCGGAAATCATTTGATATATTTGACCGGTTGCTATCATTTTTTATTATAGCCTGATTTTTATGAAGCATTATCTCATCACCGGAGCGGCGGGTTTTATCGGCAGTCACCTGGTGCGGAAACTTTTGCAGGATCGACCCGGCTGTAAAATTACCTGCATCGATAATTTTGATGCTTCGTACCCCGCCGATCTCAAACAACTGAATATCCGCGATTTTAAAAATAACCCGGATTTTCATTTCCTGTACCTGGACCTGGTGACTACCTCAGCAGAAGAATTAAACGACTCGATCAATGACCCCGTGGATGTGATCATACATGTGGCGGCCAAAACGGGAATAAGATCCAGTATCGAAGAACCGCTTGCTTACCAGCGGGTGAATGTGATCGGGCTGCAGCATTTGCTCGACTTTGCCAAAGTAGTCAATATACCGAAGTTCGTGTTTGCTTCCAGCAGCAGTGTATATGGTATTAATGACCACTATCCCTGGAAAGAAACCGAAGCACCAATGCCCATCAGTCCCTATGCGATGTCAAAACTGGCAGGAGAGATGCTGGGACATGTGTACCATCATTTATTCGGTATTCGTTTTATAGCCCTGCGTTTATTTACCGTATACGGACCGGCACAGCGGCCTGACCTTGTTATTCATAAATTCACCAAAGCCATGCTGCATGGTGAACCCATCCCGGTGTATGGCGACGGGAACAGCAGCCGCGATTATACGTATGTCGACGATATTGTGGAGGGTGTTATTGCGGCAAAAGCTTTGACCGAATCACTTCCCGATCAGCCCGGTGATGTGCCAAAAACCCTCGCTGATATTTCCAAGGCGAAACAATTACTCGGATATAACCCGCAAACAAAACTGGAAGACGGGTTGAAAAGATTTTACGACTGGTTCATCGAAAATAAAGAAGTGCTGATGCAGAATTATACCGCGGTGACATAGCTGAAGTCTTGGGTTTGACGGACTGGCCCACATCTTCGGTTAGTGATCCATTACAGTGCTATATCCGAACTATGCGAAATCTCTCTCCGGGCCTGGTAAACCTTTCGCACCGTGTACGTTTTTTTGTTTTGCGATTCAAAATAGGTCCTGGTATTAATATCGGCTACGATGCCAATGGTGATAAACTGGATGCCACCCAGTAACAGGATCAACCCGAGTATCAGCAAGGGTTTGCCCCCGATATCATGACCCATTATTTTCAGCACCAGCAGGTAAATATTGATCAGCAGACCAAGACCAAAGCTGATAAAGCCAATCGGACCGAATAGATGCATCGGTTTTTGCATATACTTGCGCATGAACACCATCAGCACGAGGTCGCTCATCACTTTAAACGTGCGATTGAGACCATATTTACTCTTGCCATGCATCCGTGGGTGATGCTGTACATCCACCTGCGTGATCCTTGCCCCCTGCAATTTGGCCAATACAGGGATGAACCGGTGCAGCTCGCCGTACAATCCCAGCTCTTCGGCTATTTCTCTTTTGAAAACCTTTAGGGTGCAGCCATAATCTTTGATTTGAACACCTGTCATGCGCCGGATGAGGGCATTGGCAAACCGGCTGGGGATCTTGCGGAGCACAAACCCGTCTTTACGTTCCTTCCGGTTACCTGCCACCACATCCCAGTCTTCTTTTTTCAGCAAAGCAAGCATCGGGGGAATATCGGCGGGATCATTTTGCAGGTCGCCATCCAGCAAGGCAATATATCTGCCACGGGAATAATCGATACCTGCGCTCATCGCCGTACTCTGCCCGTAATTTTTTCTTAGTTCTACCAATATCGTTCTTTCATCGGCAAGGTCGAGTACCTGCTGTTTTGTAGCATCGGTTGACCCATCATCCACTAAAATTACCTCATAATCGATCCCTGCCAGGGCAGTGCGCACCGCTCCCAGCAAGGGCTTGATATTCTCCTCTTCGTTCATTACCGTAATGACGACTGATAACTCGCGCATGAAGTAAAGGTACTGGTTAATTGGGGATTGGATCATCAGACGCTTTTACTGCAGCCATATTTTGCTGGCCCCATTAACAGTCACCCGATTAACTAGTTCAAACCAAACCCGCTAATTCAAGACTCCTTCTTTTCAGCCTGCGCGTTTCAATTTCCTCAATCACCGGATCTTCTGCGAGGATCAGTGAAGTGTTATTCTCTCTCCACCAATTGTTCCTTTTGAGTTCTTCGAATGCAATAACACCCACCAGGTATTTTCTTTCTGCCCCGGAATGCCATTCCTCGATCCATTCAAACCGTTCGCGTGGAATACGAGCCAGGTCATCAAAACTGACATAGACCCGGAGGAAAAAATCATCCGACAATTCATGGGGTGGGTGGTGATACAGTTTTTTGTATTCGTATTTATACCCATAGCGAAGAGCAGCAATATCGCTCAGCACCGCCGAAGCGGTGGGGAAACTGCCGGCGCCTTTGCCGTAAAAAAATTGTTTGTCGGCAAAGCCGCTTTCGATCACAACGCCATTGTATTCATTTTTTACAAATGCCAGGTGATCTTCTTTTTTTACAAACTGCGGTAATACAAAGGCCGCCACCTTACCTGTTTGTAATTTTTTGGCCTGGGCCACCAGTTTTATTTCCTGTTTTTTTGATCCCGCTACAAGGGCATCGGTGCTATGGAGATTTTGAATGCCATTAAAAACGATGGCTTCCGGTTTCTCCAATATCCCGTAAGCATGGGTAAGCAGGAAGCTCCATTTATTGACAGCGTCATATCCTTCCACATCCAGGCGGGGATCGGTCTCCGCAAAACCCGATTGCTGGGCCAGCAGGAGGGACTCTCTGAATCCGAGCCCTTCTTCAAATATTTTGGTCAGGATAAAATTGGTGGACCCGTTCACAATGGCTTTAATGGAATGAAGCAGGTCATTATCATAATATTCTTCGAGGTTCCGGATAACAGGGATCGAAGCACAGGCGGCTGATTCATAGAGCAAGGAACGGCCAGTGGCCTGCTGACGCTCCAACAGGGCCGGCAAATGTTCGGCGATCATTTTTTTGCTGGCGCTGACAACATCTTTGCCGTTCTTTAAAGCAGTGCTGACGATCTCAAATGCCGCATCTGCATCATTGATCACTTCCACGATAACATTGATATCCCGGTCGTTCAGCAGGTCATCTTTATCGGTAGTAAACAAGGAAGCCGGGGCATTCCTTTTTTTGCCGTAGTTCCTGATACAGATCTTTTTTATGGTTGCTTTCAGCGAGGCGGTTTGCCGGAGCACCTGATACAAACCTTCACCCACTACGCCAAAACCAAATAGCCCGATGGTCAATTGTTTATGCGTTTCCATTATGCGTTCACGGTTTTATTATTTGTTTTTATTTCATGTAAAGAAGCAAAGGCCTGCCGGAGATCCTGTATCAGATCCGCTACTTCTTCGAGGCCAACCGAGAGACGGACCAGGCTATCGGCAACTCCTGCGGCTCTTCTTTTTTCCGCCGGGATGGATTTATGGGTCATCTGTGCGGGGTGGCAAAGCAGGCTTTTTACCCCACCGAGACTTTCCGCCAGTTTGAAATATTTTGTGGACGTTACAAAAGCAGTAGCCGCTTCTTCCGTATCATCTTTGAGAGTAAAAGAAACAATTCCTCCGAAACCTTTTGCCTGTTTTGCAGCGATGGTATGATTGACGTGATCCTTGAGTCCAGGATAAAATACTTTATCAACAGCAGGGTGCGTTTCAAGGAACTCTGCAATTGCCTGGGCATTGGCGCAATGTTGTTTTATCCTGAGTGGTAGTGTTTCAATACCCCGGATGACGAGCCAGCTATCGAAGGGAGAAAGAATGGCGCCACTTGCATTTTGAATGAATTTTATCTTTTCTCCCCACTCGTTTTCTTTAGTCACTACTATCCCTGCAATGAGGTCACTGTGCCCACCCAGGTATTTCGTGGCCGAATGGACTACGATATCGGCTCCCAGCGAAAGCGGTTGCTGCAAGGCAGGTGAAGCAAAAGTATTATCCACACAGAGCAGGCAGCGATTGGCTTTGGCGATTTTTGCAATGGCTTCTATATCTGAGATCTTAAGCGTGGGGTTCGAGGGCGTTTCTATCCAGATCAGTTTTGTTCGGGGCGTTACGGCATGGAACACATTTTCAGCATTCGTGGTATCCACGTAATTTACCTGAATGCCAAATTTCTGGTAGATATGCGTGAATAAACGGAAAGCACCGCCATAGATATCATCGACGGCAAGAATTTCATCACCTGTTTCCAGCAGTTTTATAACGGCGTCGATGGCGGCAAGACCGCTGGCAAAGGCAATACCGGTGCTGCCATTTTCCAGTCGGGCGACCAGGTTTTCCAGGGTTGCTCTTGTGGGGTTATTGGTCCGGGCATAATCGTAGCCCTTGTTTATCCCCGGGGCTTCCTGGACAAAAGTGCTCGTTTGATAAATGGGAACCGCGATGGCCCCGGTCAGCGGATCGGCCGGAATGCTGTGGATCAGTTCTGTTGCGTTGTTGCTCATAAAAAATGCATTTGTCCCCTCCCCAAAAGAGGAATGAATAAAAGTGTTTTAAATAAACTTATCAGAAAGATTTATTATCGGGGAGCATTATTACCGCTCCTTTGGGGACGGGAGCGGGTGTAAAAACAAAAGCTCACCCGATAAATCAGATGAGCTTTTGAATATGTTGCTGACAATATTTTCAAGCATTGATCTGACTTATCTTTCCCAGACGATCAGGGTCTGGGCTGGAATTGGCACCTTTCCTTCGGCATCGCTCAAAAAACAATAAGCGTTCCGGGGCAGGTTGTCAAGGCTTCAACGGGCCATCTCCCTCAGCCTTTCTTGATAAGCATGAATAAAGATCTGATGCAAAGATAGGGAGTAGGGTTTTGTATTTCCAAATGTACCGGCAAAAAAATTTTTTTACAAACAACTGTTCGCAGATCCTGGCTTACTCCTTACGATGACCACGACTAAAACAGAAAGGGCTGCAGCAATGCAGCCCTTCTTCGTTACTGTGATGAACCGTCCCTGTGAATTATTATTTTACCGCCATGTTATTCATCGCCGTGGTCTTCACCACTTTGCTTCCCGTGTATATCCATGGCTTTGGAGTTGTTTCTTTTTTTGCCTTTGCGGTTTTGCCTGCCATCGTTGCATCCGGAGCCGGCTGGGTAAAGGCAGCGCTGGGGTTTTCCGTATTGTATTCTTTCCCGAGACAGATGCTGAGGGTGTTAAGGTCCTTATCAAAGATCAGTGTACCCTCGGCTACATCCTTTCCTCCCTCTGTTTTTTGTACCGGGATCTTATACGTGGCCGGTGATTTCATCAACAGGGCTTTGACCTTTCCCTGGGGCAGACCTTCTATCCACGCAATGCCTTTATTCTGCATATCCAGTGTAATGTTAAGGGATGCTGCTTCAGGATTGGTGGAAGATTCATAAGTGCCAATGACCGGGAAAATATCCGCCGTGGTCAGGGCCACCGGTGCGGCAACGATCTTATCCCTGTATTTGGAGGAAATGGAATCGACAGTTGGGTTTTTTCTTGCATCCCAGGTCTGTACCTGGGGTTGCTGCACAGGTGCTTCTTTTGTTTCCTGTGCCTTTGCGAAGGAGGTTAACAGGGACAAAGAGAGTGTCCCCATTATCGTAATGGTATTTTTCATATGTGTATATTTTACTATTGAATCAGGTACTCCGGAAAATCTTTCAAAATATTGTGCCAAAGTATTTTTTTGTGGATAAATCATCGGGATTGCCATTCATTAGAAGTTCATGGAGGCTAAATCCTTTATGCTGGAGAACATTTTGCCTGGAGTCTTGTTTTTGCAGGAGCGGTCTAACTTACATTACTACAAGGCCTAATCAGTATCTTCGTTCATTTGTATGGTGGGAGAGGAAAATAAAAGTAAAGGCAATGGAATCACCGGTCAGGAGACCATTGAAGTTTATGGGGCAAGGGTGCACAACCTGAAGAATATTGATATTGCCATACCCAAAAACAAGCTGGTAGTCATTACCGGGATCAGTGGGAGCGGTAAATCTTCCCTTGCCTTTGATACGATCTATTCCGAAGGGCAACGTCGTTATATGGAAACCTTCGGAGCTTATGCCCGCCAATTCATTGGCGATATGGAGCGGCCCGACGTGGATAAGATCACAGGACTTTCTCCGGTCATTTCCATTGAACAAAAGACCACCAATAAAAATCCCCGCTCCACGGTCGGTACGGTCACAGAGATATTTGATTTTCTCCGCTTATTGTTTGCAAGGATCGGGGAGGCTTACTCTTACAATACCGACAAACGAATGGTCAAATGGAGCGAAGAAGAGATCGTAGAGAATATTTTCAAAAAGTATAAAACCAGGAAGATCGTCTTGCTGGCGCCCCTGGTCCGGGGCCGGAAGGGCCATTACCGCGAACTATTTGAAGAAATAAGAAAAAAAGGTTTTCTGAAAGTAAGAGTCGACGGTGAGATAAAAGACATTGCCCCGAAGATGCAGGTGGATCGTTATGTGATCCATGATATAGAACTTGTCGTGGACCGGCTGCAGGTGACGGATGCGTTGAAATCGCGGCTCAGCCAAAGTGTGCAGCAGACCCTGAAGCTCGGAAAAGATCTTCTTTTTTTATTGGTGGATGATTCAAAATTTGTACAATATTCCAAGCTGCTGATGTGTGAAGACACCGGCATCAGTTATGAAGAACCTTCCCCCAATTCATTTTCATTCAACTCCCCCTATGGTGCCTGTCCTGTTTGCAAGGGTCTTGGTACAAAAAATCATATTAATATGGAGGCGGTCATTCCTGATCCTTCTCTCAGCATCAGCGAAGGCGGAATTGCGCCATTAGGAGAAGAAAGGGATGCGTGGGTATTCCGACAGGCACAGGAAGCCGCTAAAAAACACAAGATTTCATTGACCGCAGCGATCAATAAACTCCCGAAAAAGCAGTTGAATATTATGTTGTACGGGAATGAGGAGGGTCAGCAGGAGGACCTGGATTTGGAAAACATGAAATTTGATCCGCAGGCTCCCTTTGAA
>CAYSIU010000138.1:0-7040 GCA_964431095.1 uncultured Chitinophaga sp.
TATCAGGCTGTTGTTGTTGTATTTCTTTTCGCTGAAAATTCCTGTTTTGCTGCATCTCTGTCTGCTGTTGTTTCCTGTTGTCATTGTTCCTGTACACCGGTTGATTTTGTTCCCCGTTCCGGTTACCCGGATCATACCGCCGGTTGGATCTTTGCTCCTGTTGCTGGTTATAATCATTGATCCTTCGATCCTGAGGTCTTTTCTCGATCCGGTTATCCGGCCGCACAACATTATTATTATTATTGTTGTTTCCTCTTGTCGAAGGAATCTCCTGGTTCCGTCTCATATCCGAATTGTTCATATTTCTTCTTTCCATTGCATTATTCCGGTTACCGCGGTTGTAGGTTTCAAATTTTCTCGGTGCTTCATTATTGGATCCCTGCCTGTTGATGACAGGTTTATAAAGGGCAACCTCATTGTTCCCCTGCATTCTCATCCGCCCCGGGTTGTTGGATTCCCTGATTTTTACCGGTTGTATGGAATTACGCGAATACAATTCAGCGTCCTTCCTGGTAGGTCCCGTTACAAACACATTATTGTTCGTTCGCCCGTAGTTATTAACGACCGTCGTATTACGGATGATCGTCGTGTTCTGGCTGATATTCACGTAATAGGAAGAAATGTTCCTGGAAACGATATACTGTTGCGGAACAAAACACCAGTAATCATAGGGCGGCGAATACGTGCCGAAATAAAAACTAATACTGATCCCGGGGTTCATAGGCGCCCAGCCATAATAGCCGTCGCCATTTCGCCAAACGACCCACGCAGGTGCCCACTCATAATCGGGTACCCATAACCAGCCATAATAGGGATCATAAAACCAGCGGCCATAATGGAAGGTAGCCCATCCCCAATTGTAATCGGAGACCCATAACCATCCATATTCATCCGTCCAGGCCCAATGCCCCCCGGTGCGATAAGGATGAAAGTTATAATAGGCATCTTCAGGGTTCCATACATACCCATAGCGGGGATAATAGATCCACTCACCGTATGGACTTAATGCATCATAAAAAACCTGGAATGAAACCCTGGCAGAAACCTGGGCCGATGAATCATTTCGTACCACGCCTGACAGCAACAGGATTGTTACTACCAGGCCGATTTTTAAGATTCGTTTCATAAAACCAAATTTGATGGCGTAGAACTTTTATCATTTTCCTGTTTTTTATGTCCTGTTGTATTGAAAAAATTCAGTTAAATTTTATATTCACTTTTAAACAAACTTTATCCCTATAATACTTTTCAAAGACGGTGCCAATAAAGTTTTTGGGGATTAATTCGTTGTGAGAATCAATCGTTTATCTTTTGCACAGCATGATATATTGGAAGGATTGTTCCACGCTTTAATTGATGCGAAATGATGGCAGGAGAGAGTTGGATTTATTATATTTTATGCCGACTTAGGATGTCAAAAGAAAAAACATTTGCAATCAGCCATTACAATTTTTCCAGTGTATTTAAAAAATACCGGCTCCGGGTTTCCCGATAAGAAGCTGTCCAACGATGGTTATTTCTGCCGGTAAATTTTCAGTGCGATCCTTTCGGTCCATTTTTTCGGAAACAGCCAAACAAGGAACACCATCAGCTTGTTGATAAATCCCGGCACTACTTCTTTCTTCCCGTCCAGCATTCCTTTTACCGCAATTTTTGCAACAGCCGCGGGAGTCATTGCAACTTTTTCTCCTTTTTTTATTGCCCCGACCGGAACCTTAGCCCGATTGGGAAAATCTGTATCCGTAGTGCCAGGACAAACACAGGTAACTGATATTGGCGAATGACGAAGCTCTTCGTGAAGGCCCCTGCTTAACCGCAACATAAATACTTTGCTGGCTGCATAAACCGCCATCAATGGTAGGGCTTGATAGGCCGTGGTACTTCCGATATTGAGGATATAAGCCCTCTTTTGACGGCCAAGCAAAGGGATAAATAATCTGGATAATGCTACCGGGATCATCATATTCACGTTCATCATTTCTAATTGTTCTTCCAGGGCGGCGTTTTCAAACGGTCCGCACGTTCCGAAGCCTGCATTATTGACTAATACCGTAACGGGGTAATTGTTTCCATTGCACCAATCAAAAACCTGTTGTGCTGCAGCGGGAAGGGCCAGGTCTGCAGTCAGGAAGGAACACCGGACATTGAATTTTGATTGGATCTCTTCGGCATTTTCCTGTAATAAAGAGGTCGACCGGGCCACCAATAAGATATCGAACCCCCGCCTGGCCAATTCTTCTGCAATGGCTTTGCCAATCCCTTAACTGGCACCTGTAATTAATGCGTATGACATATAGATAGTAGCTGACCGGAAGATAAACAGAAGTACCCGTTTGTTCTGTTTTGCCGTGTTTATTTATGAGCCTTCGCTGTAAAGAGGTGATAAAAGGGGGTCTTGCTGTTTTCATTTTTAGGCATGAGTTTGCCGGTAATAATAGGGATATACAAAACTCTTCGCCGGCTTTTTTCCCCGAAATGAGGCGACTGCTGAACACGGTGCCAGATGCGCCCGTTATGAACCGTCAGGTCGCCCGAGTGAATATCAAACCCGGCTTCGCGGGCGTCAGGGTTATTGTCAATGAAATACTTTTTCCAAAACAGCATTTTTAAAAGTCCCTGTTTGTGTGAGCCGGGGATGATCCGGAGCCCGCCGTTTTCCATAGGACACTCATCCAGGTGAATACCCACATTGAACATAGGCCTGATGCGGTGCCCCAAAAAAAGATCCCGGGGACTGTCCGTATGCCAGCCCATATGCGTGAATGTGCTGTTGGGATTGCGGATAAAGTGGTTGAATACAAGACCGTCCTTCTCGGTTTCTGATATCCGGCCTTTCTCAGGACTCATCAATTGCAGTAGGGCACTGAACCGCTGATCCTGTAGCACCTGGTGCAATGGTTCGCTGTACAGTGACAGGAAGCAGCCCCGTTGAATTATTTTATCGCCGTTTTCATCTTTGCCGAATTTCAACGGTATCCCGTTCACTTTCATCCGGCCTTCCTCCAGCCATAATTTCTCCACCCGCCCGATCTCTGAAATAAAAAGATCAACCTGTTCTTTCGGCAAAAAATTCCGGAATACAATAGCGCCGTTTTCATTGAAAAAATCAATCTGCTCCTGCGTTAATTCAGTGCCTAGTTTAAAATCCGGACATCCAAGCTTATTCATACTAAGATTTAGTTTTCGTAAAAAACCGGCCTTATTTCAGTCATTTATCGGGATCGGAAAAAATTAAATATATGGCAAAAAAGCTTATCTCTCAATCTTATTGGAATCAAAAAAGATTGATCGGCATCTGGTCTTGCGTTCAGTGTTCAGTAGCGTCGAATGATAAGGCTAAAACCTTAAGACATATTCGTTTAAAAAATAAACAAATTATGAATGAATCAAAAATAAATTTTCCTGACGAAACTGTACCTGAGGTCACGCCGAAATAGTCATTTTTATCTTAAAATTCGCTTTTTTCGCTTCGCCCGGGGACCCTGACCGGGTATGATCCCTGATTCATTTTTCACTGACAGGCCCAGTCCATCTCCGGGACCACATCGATCAACGTCGTACAATTCTTATTGGCATATATGTACTTCAGACTGGTCACGATGAGTCTTTCGGTGCAGACATCTGTTTCCTTCCCTCCTTTGCAGCGGTACCAGTCATAATTTTCAAATTGACAATAATGTCCATCAGGAATAATTTTGTATTTATTAGTTTTAAGATCAAAGACTGAATAGCCATCGGGTTCACAAGGGCTCCGTTCTTTAGATCCCTTATCGACCAGGGTGCATTTTGATCGCCTCCAAAAACGGTACACGGTGCCGGTGCTGTCCTTGAATTCCCCGCCATATTTAGGCGTAAAAATGATATCCAGGGGTATTCCTTCGTCATCCTCCTTCTTTTTTACATCGAAAGGAATGCCTTCATCCTCCTTCTTTTTGGTATCTGTTAAAGGATCCGTGGAACCTGGTTTCTTTTCATCAATATCAATGGGTTTCCCTTCTTCCTTTTTGCCCTTCGCATCCTCTTTCCTGGTCTTGTCAATATCAAGGGGAATGCCTTCGTCTTTTTCATCGGCCAGTAGCAGGATCTTTTCGGGGTTGTCCATCATCACATCTACAGGATAGCTGATCGTTTTGCCGTTAAAATTCAATGCTGATATTTTATATTTTCCGTTGGGTAACTTCTGTGCACCCAATTCTCCCAGTATTCGTTGTTTTTCACGAGGGGTTGTCCACAGGATTTTACGGAACGGATCAAGGTACCCCACCATATAGGGAGTGACCATATTGTCATTTCCCGACCGGTTCATCAACTCTGTTGCCAGCAACAGTTCATGAGGACTATACTTAAACACGTGACTGCTATCCTTCTGAAGATCATTCATTTTCTTTTGTTGTTGTTTGATGGCGCTGTCCATATGCCGAATTATTATCATCAGAAATTCAAAAACTTTGTCTTCGAATGAGAGTGAAAAATTCAGGGACAAACTGTCGGGCAGTTGATCGGTGATTGCTTCCGCACTGTCTTCCAACTGATCATCATTTAATTCATCCCCGGTTTTCCTCATTATTTCAAGTCCACACTGGATCAGCGGCCAGTTCACGACCGTTGCTTTCCCGGATATTTTTTCCTGCAATTGACCCGTAGCAGCCTTCATGGCTTCATAACTGCATTGCCAGCAGGTAGCAGCCCCTTTTGGCACCTGCAGGGGTTGCAAGAGTTCGTCAGCCATCATCTTGCATTCATTCAATGAAGCGAGGCTATTGCAATCCGGAAGATTTTCCATAGCCCGGATGGCATTGGCCCTTATGTTCTGTCCCCGGGGATCGTTGGCTTGTGCCAATGCATAGTTTCGAAGATCGCTTTTTAAAGCTGCGATCCAACGGTTGAAACTTTCCGGGTCATTCAGCACTTCTTTCTGGGCCCGGAAAGGGTCGTTCGTATTATTGAGATCCGAAACCAGTGTGGCATTTACTGAAAACCTGCCCACCACTTTTCCTTCGATCATTCGTTTGGCCATCCATGTATTATCATTGCCCGGAAACGAAACATATTGCACATCACCGCCTTCCATACTCACTATTTCAGGGTTCAGGTTGGTAAGCGTCACCCTGAACCGGGGCAGGGGGTGGCCCGGCTTTTCTTCTCCATGTACTACAACATTGGTCATCACAAAGGATCTTTCCCCGCTTTTCAGGTTGGTATTGGGGCTGCTCAGTTCCAGGTCGGCATAATTAAAATTAACTCTGTCCGTTGCCTGTCCGTCCCTGGAACGAATGATCCTGATATTCCCTTTGGCCGCTTCAGCAGGTATCCGGATGACCGTGGTGCTGGGTGACTGGGCCAGCGGGTGAACCGGGAAAGATCTTCCTTTTTCGTCTGCGAGGGTGAACTGATCGCTTTCCCTGAATTCAGCATCGGTTCTCGGGATCGTATGAACAGTTATCACATCGTTGCCAAGCACCAGATTTTCATTGATGAACATAGTAGGAAGCGGTTGCGCGGGATCAGAGTATGTTTTTACAGGTTCTTTAGGGATGGTCCAGCCGAGAGTTTGGCGATTGGTTCCTGAAGGATCGGATAAAGAAACATTGAATTGATTTTCCGCATTCTTTTTACCGGTGTATTGAATCGCCTGTTCAAGACCGGTGATGGCAACGGTAGTTTCTCCCACCATCAATACCGCTTTTCTTAATTCCTGCAGGTTATCATCTTTTTCCTTTTGCGTCTTGCCGGAGGGTTCTGCAATAACGGTACCCGTCAATGTTTTCCCGGTTTGCAATTGTTCCTGGTCAGCCGTGGTATAAACGATCAGGTTACCGTTGGGTGTGTTAAACTCGGTTTTTTTATATCCTTCATCAGCTATCACCTGGCCCGAAATGGTTTTGCCTGTGCGGCCTGTGTAACTGATCATTTGATTACAATCCCCCGGTGACCCATTGCTTAACGTGGCTTTGTATTTATAAACAGCACTGTTACCCGCAAGATCGGTGGCTACTAATTTCAGGTTGGCTCCTTCGCGGATTTTCAACCCGTCGATCAGGAAGCTTCCATCAGGATTCGTTTGAGCGGCCCCGATACCAATGGTTTCATTCTCAAACAGGGCGATGTTGACAAAACCGACAGCTCAGGCTAGGGCCATCTAATCAGTGCTTTCGCAAGCGTGAGGAAGAAGCAGGGAGATTTAGAACTGCTCAACCTCAGAAAGAATGCCTATGACCTAATGCAAATAACAAAACTGTATACCGTCTTCGACATCAAAGATGACGAGGCGGCAGCCGTTAAGGCCTTCGGTCGCTCTTCAGCGGCAACCGGCTAACTGTTGAATGGAATCGAAGCGACCAATCCTTTTTGGAACACCTCCCTGCATTCTGTGGATGAGTAGATGCCTGCACCCCGCTTCGCCTCGCGCCTTTCACGTGACCTGCTCTTTCCATGCTGCTAGATCACATCAGGAAGAGGTTCACGCTATGCTTCCCGCAGCGCTCGGCTGCAATCTTGTCCGGGCGGCCATCGGCGCGTGCGGCCTACTCAGACTTCAGGAAGATGACGGGGCGCACGTCCTCATCGGCAGTCCACTTCCAGTAGCGCAAGAGTACCGCGTAGACCATCAGCCCAGTCTCGCCCTCACCAAACAGGAGGTATCGGACGGCCTGCGTCATCAGGCCACGCCGCGTAAGGCCAATGAAGATCGATATTGGGTCAATATGTTCGCTGACGAACGCAATGGTGTTGGCAACGGCGACGGCCCCAGAGACCTCCCCGACATAGTCGTTGCCCTCCTTTTGGAGGCTTAGCTCGAGTGGCGCGGAGAACTCACTGCGATTGTCGAGCAGATTGACGTGAAGAAAAAAGAACGTCTGCGCACGTTGTAGTGCCGCAGGATCTCAGCCTTCGTCCTGCGGCGAGCCTCTGCCGAGGAGCTCGAGATCGGAACCAAGTGCACCTTTTTACCGGTGAGCTCCGGCCCGATGCGCCAGCTCTCGACATCCGCGAAATATCCGTGCGGAATGCGGAGCTCCACCGAGCGTATGGAGCGGCTC
>CAYSIU010000139.1:0-7002 GCA_964431095.1 uncultured Chitinophaga sp.
CCCCCCACCACCGTCGTTTTAAAGTTTGCAAAAGGTATTACCCTCCGAAACCCACCGGCAACCCACAATGTTCCCTTCATATCTAATCTTTACACACCCGCCACATTGACTGTTGGAGGAGGTGCATTTCCACCCGGCTTCTTCGGTCATCCGTTCTGGGGTTTGTCCGCTAAAAGAATTGTACTTAGTGATATAAAGTTTCGTTACCTGTTCTGTATTTACATCTTTAATAAGTTTTACCCCAACTGTTACTGTACCACCTTCCGAAGCGGCTTTAACCTCCAGGTAGGCACGCGAATTAACATTGCCTGGCTCGGGGTCGTCAATTGAAATATCCTGAAAACTGTATCGCTGGCCTAACCCGGGGTTTAAATAAGGCGCGATCTGGGAATCAAAGACGGCGGCAAAACTTTTCCTGGAAATAAGCAGGTCGTACCCTTCTCCATTTTGCTTTGCTACTAAATAATTGTCTTGTCCACTTGCGAAAAATGATATGATAAGGCTGATCGCCCATAATAGAGATGACTTCTTCATGATTACATATTTATCCTGCCTACTCTCTTTATTAACCCGGTTTTCGGCTTTCCCGGCACATTGGCTAATGATAAATCAAAACTAACCGGCGTAGCTTCCCCTGCCATGAGAAATAAGGCATAAAAAAATGAATTTTTTCTGCAAGAGTCTTGTAATACTGTCCCGCTTTTCTCTGTTTCGCCGCCTTGCCAAAGAGCTTGTAAATCAAAATTCAGCTCTTTCTACCGGCCAGCAGCGGGAAAAAAAACATTTTTAAACGTTTTTTTCTGAGAGATTTTTGTTTATCACAGTTTTTTTAAATACTAATTTGTAAAAAAATTAACAGCATTAATGATGGTATTTGAAAGGCTAAACGAAGAATTAAGAAAAAGCTATTATACATTCTTGGTCTCCCTGGTCATTGAGTTTATTTTAATTTTAGTAGCGTTTTCTTATGTTAAAAGAGCCAGAACTGGTCATCTTTTTCTAGTTTATCTTGGCTTAGATTTTTCGATTGGGCTAGTGGATCTTTTTCTCATTAGCTATCCTGGTATAACAAAAAATTTTATAACTAATTTTTATAGATATTCAAACAACTTTATCGCGCTTGTAGAATTAATGGTTTATTACTATTTTTTTAGTAAAATTTTCAAAAATTCAAAAATAAGAACAGTTCTCATCGGAGTTGGCGGATTTTACTTAATAATTATAATTATTTATTTCTCTACTAAATTCAATTTTATAACAATAAGGGATGACTATATCTCGGACTTAGTTAGCGCTATGGAATTTGTTTTATTACTCCCCCCATGTCTATTATATTACTCTTCTTTATTACATGAAAACCTTCAAATGAATCTTTTCGAGAGGCCCTCGTTCTGGATCGTTACTGGAATTTTTTTATTTTCTTTTGTGTCTATTCCTTATTATCTCCTAAAAAGATACATTTCACAAGCACAGCCTGAACTATCATATGTTTTCAACGCTGCTTTATATACTGTTCCGATAATTCTAAATTTTGTATTTCTTACAAAGGCTTTTTTATGCAAAAAACATCTTACGATATAGTTGTCTTTCTTATAGTAGTTACAGCACTCATTATGGGAATGATTGCCTTTGTTATTAGTGTACTCTATTTTTACCGTAAAAGACAGCAACATTTTGAAAAAAGCCTAGAACAAATAAAACTTGACCATGAAAAAACCATCCTAAGCGCCCAGCTCGAAATGCAGGAACAAACGTTCCGGCATATTTCCCGTGAGATTCATGACAATATCAACCTATCACTTACACTTGCCAAGCTTAACCTGCACACCATCGACTGGAATAATCCGGAAGTTTCATTGATAAAGACCGACAATTCGATTGATCTCATTACCAAATCCATTGCCGAACTGAGTGATGTTTCAAAAAGTCTGAATGCAGATATAATTATCCAGCAAGGTTTGCTGAAAGCCCTTGAAGAAGAGGTGCGGCGAATCCGCCAGACCGGTCTTTTTCATATCCATTATACCCTTTGCGGGAACCCTGTATATATGGACGCCAGGAAAGAATTGATTATCTTCCGGATCGTGCAGGAAGCCTTTAATAATATCATTAAACATGCAGCAGCCAGTAACACCAGGTTATGCATTGATTATACTGAGACGTCGCTTCAAATAACGATCAATGACGATGGTAACGGCTTTGACCAAAGCCTCATCCTGAACAATCAACAGGCAGGGATCAGGAATATGGAAACAAGAACAAAAATATTGAACGGGAGCATGGATATTGCCAGTGTACCGGGCCAGGGTACCATGCTTTCATTCGGTATCCCATTTGAATAGCTATGGAAAACAGGAAAACCCCTATCAAAGTGGCCATGGCTGATGATCATGTGCTGCTGCGTAATGCGCTGGCATCACTGATCGATAGTTTTGGCGATTGTAAGGTCATCCACCAGTCAGCGACCGGCAAAGAATTGATGGCTCATATCGCCGGAGGCGCCATTCCCGATGTGGTACTGCTCGACCTGAATATGCCAGGAATGAACGGATTTGAAACAGCTCAATGGCTTCAGAAAAACTATCCCGATCTGCCTGTTTTGATGCTGACCATGTATGATTCAGAACTCACCCTGATACAATTGCTGCAGGCAGGGGTAAAAGGGTTCCTGAAAAAAGATATCCATCCCTCTGAGTTAAAATTTGCCATTCATTCTGTGGTGGAAGCCGGCTACTATTATTCCAATCATACAACTGGCAAACTCGTCAATCTTTTCCGGAACAGTTCCGATAACAGTATGGCAGTTTATAAATCCATACTAAGCGAACAGGAGCTGCAGTTCCTGAAACTGGCCTGTTCAGATCTCACTTATAAGGAAATTGCCCGACAGATGGGGCTGAACCCCCGCACAGTGGATACATTAAGAGACCAGTTGTTCAGCAAACTGGATGTAAAAAGCCGGGTGGGGCTGGCCATGGTGGCAATAAAGCATGGAGTTGTCACATTTTAAAGTCTTTGTAACAGAATATATGATCGCCTGAGCTAAACCCTCACGAACAGGCTAAATCAATTCAGTAGTAATTTTTCATTCAAAGACCCGTATATTTTCATTTTGATGCCGGAATAATACGACCCAACCAGTAAATACTGAAGACTCCAAACAGCGCAGTACTGCTCTTGTGCACTCAGGTGCCCCTATCTATTTTTGTTTCAAGTTGATTGACGGAGGATCAGCCCCTCAGATCATCCAATGTCCTTTATAAAACCGTCCTGAATGTAATTTCCAGTTCCTTTGAAAACCATCAGCGAAATCCAATGTCAATCAACTTCTTTTTGTTACGGGTCACTTTAAAAATAGGGTGCTAATTACCCGGATCGAGCCAAAATCTACTGTTTTATACTCTCCCCTGAATCCCACTTTCCCCTTATCCACAGCTGTTGATAACCGGAAAATTTCCCGGTAAGATTACTATTTTTACATTAGTAAAATTACGGTATTCTACTAGAAAACATACTTGTTTTAATATCGGATTAATTCGATTTGGATAGCGTTGAAACCACATTCAGTAAAGGGTTTCAGCTGATTTTGAGAGTAATCACTTATAAGTCTAAAGGTTGGATTACCTCCTATGTGTGGTAATATTTACCCTACGAATTAATTCGACAAGGCTTTAAAAACGTTACTGTTATGAAAAAGAATTCAAGGGCTTGGGGCGATGATGGTGGTCTTACCATTTGGGAAGACTAGATATTACGGCTAAGCTCATCAGCTTGGAAATCTTTAAAAAGTTTTTCTATTTTTGGAGGTCAAAATCCAAATTATAGAAAAGCTTTTTTCATATGAGAGTGTCACTTACTCCTATTTAATACTTCCTGTATTAGCACTCATATTTTGGAAAAAACTGCAAAGGACAGACCTAGTAGTTTTCACAGTTTATGGTATAGTTTGTTTTACTTTACTTTCTTTATTTAAGCTGGTACCTAAATCAGAAAGGCAATATTTCTACGCACTTTATACTGCTTTTGAATATAGCATATTTGCATACTTCTTTTGGAAAAATATTAGCCCCAAAAAGATTAAGCACTCGATTCTCTATATTTCTGTTGCCTTTTATTTGTTTCAAATCATATATCTATTGCTTGTAAAACAAATAAGGTTCTTAGACTCCGTACCAATTGGTGTTGAAACAATTATAATTTTGTTGTTTATAATCTATTTCTTTTATGACTTTTCAAAAAAACTATTGAATAATTATATATATAATCACTATTGTTTTTGGCTTTCCGTCGGGATACTGATTTACTTAGGAGGTTCATTCTTCTTTTATATTCTAATTAGTCACCTAAGCAAAGAGGAAATTGATACTTTTGGAAACTTTACTTATGGTGCCGAAATCATTAAAAATTTACTCTTTGCAGTCTCTATAATTGTTTATGTTAAAAATCCATTGAAAAATAATGATACTAAATCCATATCCGTACCTTATTTAGATATGATATAAATACAACGCAACCATTAACCTAACCCATGTTTTTACTTCAAACCACCGTGAAATCTGGAGTTTCCCTTGTGCTGTTTCTGGGCACATTAGGGATGGTGGTGTTGACCGTAAGTTTGATCATATTTATAGTCTTACACCAGCGCCGGGTATTGCGGTTTCAAAATAAGATCAACCAGATGGAGCAGGAACAGCAAAAGATCCTGCTGAATGCTTCTATTAAGTTGCAGGAAGAGGAAAGACAACGCCTGGCCGCCGACCTGCACGATGATGCCGGCCCGCTGCTGGCCACCGCCCGGCTCTACCTGAATGAGAACCTGGTGAACCAGGACAAGGCCACCCAGCTCCAGTCCATTTTCCAGGCAAGGCAGATCATTGACGACACCATCCAGTTGATCCGGAATATCAGCCACAGCCTGATGCCGCCCACCCTGAAGAACTTCGGCCTGGAATCGGCCATCAACGACCTGTTCCAAAAGATCAGCGGTTCGGGTACCATCAATGCCAGCAGCCGCTTTCATGAATACAAGGAAAGGCTGAGGAGCGAAAAAGAACTGATCATTTTCCGTATCGTCCAGGAGCTTATTAATAATATTCTTAAGCATAGTAGCGCCAGTTTTATCCACCTGACCCAGAATGTACATGCCGATAAGTTTTACCTTCGCATTCACCACGATGGCCGCGGCATCGTACAATCCGATTTTGATAAGCTGAATAAAAGCAATGTGGGACTGGGATTGAAAAATATCAGCAGCCGCCTGCGGGTAGTGCAGGGGAATATCAACTTCGAAAAGGATATCTCACAAACCTATTACAAGGTCACCATCGAGCTGCCAACCGATGAGCCCTACAGCAGCAATTGATGCTGTACGGTTTGCCGCCTGTTCTTCCACGTAAACCCGGGAGGTTGATCCGCCTGTGTAGAGGTAAAACAGTAACTTTGTCCAATATCTGATAACTATGGGAATCATCAAAGTAGCAATCGCTGACGATCACAAGATTTTCCGTAAGGGAGTCATTCTATCACTGCGGCCATTCAGCAATATCCGGTTTGTATTGGAAGCGGAAAACGGGGAAGAGCTATTGAACGGTCTTCCCGCTGCGGAACCCGACGTGGTGCTGATGGACTTGCGCATGCCCGGCAAGGATGGCATCGAAGCCACCAAAACCATCAGCAAACAATACCCGCAGGTAAAAGTGCTGGTGCTGAGCATGTATGAAGATGAACGGTTTGTCTATCACCTGATGGAGAACGGGGCCAACGGCTATTTGCTGAAAAATGCAGAACCCCAGGAAATACGCCGCGCCATCATGGAAGTGTTTGAAAAAGGCTATTACCTGAACAATTTTGTGAACCGCATCCTGCTGAAAAAATCACATGCCCGTCAGAAAGTAGTGCCCTCCCTGAATAACGAGATCACTCTCAGCGATAAGGAAAGAGACGTGCTCCGGTTTATCTGCATGGAATTTACCGCTGCAGAAATAGCGAAGAAAATGGAGATCAGCCCCCGCACCGTAGAAGCTATTAAAGACCGCCTGATGGAACGTTTTGGCAGCAAGAATACGGCAGGATTGGTATTTTTTGCTGTAAAAAATAGTCTTATCGAATAAGAAGCAGCAAGACTCAGAACTGCATTTCTGGAATTTCCCCCTCCACAACCAGCTTGCCGGCGGTTTTGGATTTTATTTCCTCCACCGATATGCCGGGAGCCCTTTCCAGTAAACGGAACCCCTGACCGGTGATCTCCAGCACAGCAATGTCGCTTACGATTTTCTTTACGCAGTTAACCCCTGTCAGCGGTAAGGTACATTGAGGCAAGAGTTTTGATTCTCCTTTGGGGTTGGTATGCATCATTGCCACAATGATATTGCGGGCACTGGCAACCAGGTCCATTGCACCCCCCATCCCCTTGACCATTTTCCCGGGGATTTTCCAATTGGCGATATCCCCTTTTTCGCTTACTTCCATTGCTCCCAGCACGGTGAGGTCAACTTTACCGGCCCTGATCATGCCAAAGCTCATGGCCGAATCAAAAAATGCCGAGCCGGGGACCGTGGTAATGGTTTGTTTACCCGCATTGATCAGGTCCGGATCTTCTTCCCCCTCCAGTGGAAAAGGGCCCATGCCCAGCAACCCGTTCTCACTCTGCAACACCACGCTGATCCCTTCAGGGATATAATTGGCCACCAAAGTGGGAATGCCGATCCCGAGATTTACATAGTATCCGTCTTTCAGTTCCCTTGCGATCCTTTGTGCTATTTGCTCTTTTGTTAAACTCATGATATAAACTTAACGGTATAATAAAACCAACCAAACTTTTTGACCTATGAGAACTATTTGAGTCTCTGAACGGTTCTTTGTTCGATCCGCTTTTCATAATTCACTCCCTGGAAAATGCGGCGCACATAGATACCGGGGGTGTGAATATGGCCAGGCTCCAATTCTCCTGCAGGAACCAGTTCTTCCACTTCGGCAATCGTTATCTTTCCTGCCATCGCCATT
>CAYSIU010000140.1:0-5300 GCA_964431095.1 uncultured Chitinophaga sp.
GCAGGCTCGCAACGCCTTCGTTGCACCCGGAGCCACGCTTCGGCACATGGACCACGAGACACAGGCTTACGGTTTGGCCACACCGTTAGGAATTAATTCAACTACAGGCGTTGCCGGGCTTACCCTGGGAGGAGGTTTTGGCTGGCTCAGCAGGAGCTATGGACTTACCGCTGATAACCTGCTGTCGGCCGAAGTTGTGACTGCGGACGGAAAAGTGATCCTTGCCAGTGAAAAAGAAAATGCAGATCTCTTATGGGCACTGCGGGGAGGATCCGGCAACTTTGGTGTCGTAAGTTCCTTCCAGTTTCAACTTCATCCTGTGGGACCGCAAGTCCTGGCAGGGCTGATCGTTCATCCCTTCAAAGATGCAGCAAAGGTGTTCAGGCACTACAACAGCTTTGCTTCTTCGGCACCGGATAAAGCCACCTGCTGGGTAGTGATGCGAAAAGCACCACCGCTTCCATTTTTACCGCAGGATGTGCATGGCAAAGAAGTATTTGTGATCGCCGCCATTTATTCGGGGGATATGAAAGAGGGTGAAAAAGTACTGGAACCGCTTCGCCGCTTTGGCAATCCCATTGCAGATGTGATAGGTCCTGCTCCGTTTGCGGCATGGCAACAGGCATTTGATCCCCTGCTAACGCCGGGTGCCCGCAATTACTGGAAATCGCACAACTTCACAGAACTATCCGATGGATTGATGGACACACTCATTGAATATACCGGTAACCTGCCCTCGCCCATGAGTGAAATATTTGTCGGGCAACTCGGGGGAGCTATCAACCGCGTAGCTGTGGATGCAACGGCCTATCCTCACCGGAATGCAAATTTTGTAATGAATGTACTTACCCGTTGGGAAGACAGTTCTATGGAAGCCGGGTGCATTGATTGGGCAAAAAAATTATTTGATAAAACAGCGCCCTACTCCACCGGTGGGGTTTATGTGAATTTCATTAGTGAAGGAGAAGACCGGGTCGGTGCGGCTTTCGGGACCAACTATGAACGATTGGCAAAAGTCAAACGCAAGTTTGATCCGGATAATTTCTTCCGTGTCAATCAGAATATTAAACCCCGCTGATTTTGCGGGGCGGAAGATTTTATATTCAATGCTTTCTTGTTGCGGGTAACGCTTCTTACAGGAGAGGTAGGTAAAAATTTCATTGAATACCATAACTTGGTCGTCATAAGGTCTTTCTTTCTCACACAAAAACCGTGAAAGACGGTTTCATCTATTCTTCAAAAATTAAGGGTATGCGCATTTTATTTCTTTTTTTATCCATTATTGTATCTATTGAGCTCTCTGCCCAGAACCTCAAATCCGGCGGTGTATTGAAACCGGAACAGGCCATTATGGATATCCGGCATTATACGATTGCACTCGATGTGGACCCCATCCAAAAATCAATCAACGGGTATACAGAAATTGAGTTCAATCTTTTGAAACCCACCCATTACTTATTATTTGATTTCTGGCATGGCCTGAAGATCAGCCAACTTTGGGTGAACGGAAAGACGCAACCCTATACACATACCGATGATGATTATATTAAGATCAACTTACAGCAGGATCTGCCCGCTGCGCGAACGAAAGTGAAAGTGGCATACGGGGGTCAGCCCGCGATTGCTACCAGACCTCCATGGACTGGTGGATTTCAATGGGAAAAAGATACCAGTGGAAATCCCTGGATCTCCATTACCTGCCAGGGGGAAGGAGCTAAGATCTATTTTCCCTGTAAAGATCATCCCAGCGATGAGCCGAACGAAGGCGCTGATATGATCATCACTGTTCCGAAAGGATTGGTGGTGGCGGGTCCCGGAGTTTTACAGGGAGTTACGACGAAACAGGATAAATCGACCTATCATTGGAAAACAAATTACACGATCAGTAATTATTGTATCGTGTTCAATGTAGGTAAATACAAAGTAGTGAAGCGCATCTACACCACCATTGATGGTAATAAAGTGCCGATGGAATACTATGTGCTGGAACAGAACGTGGATAAAGCAGAACACTTCCTCGATCTCTTTGAACAATCCTGTCGTATCCAGGAAAAATATTTCGGCGAATATCCCTGGATAAAAGAGGCCATCCGTGCCTGTGAAACGCCTCACCTGGGTATGGAGCACCAAACGGATATTGCATACGGGAACAAATACCGCTATCAAAAATTAGGAGGAAAAGATTTTGACTGGCTGCTCCATCATGAATTTGGTCATGAATGGTGGGCCAATAAAGTGACGAACCGCGACTGGGCGCATATGTGGATACAGGAGGGGATCTGCAGTTTTGGGGATGCCATGGCAACAAGGGAACTTGCAGGAGAAGAAGCGTACCAGAAACGCATGCAGCAAACGGCACGGGCGACGCAAAACAAAGTCCCGATCGTGCGGGGCGAGCAGGTGGATTCAGACAGTGCGTATACGCCGGACATTTATGGCAAAGCCGCTTTTTTCATGCATACACTGCGCTATATTATGGGCGATTCTGTTTTCTTTCCTACGTTGAAAAAACTCGCCACCGATCCGCAATACACTTATGATAACACGGTTGTCACCGCGGATGTAGAAAAATTATTCAGCGGGGCCTATGGCAAAAGCCTGGAACCGCTTTTTCATCTCTTTCTTTATACAACTGATAAACTGGAAATTTATACCCGGCAAACAAGGGAAAATGATTATCAGGTCCGCCTGTTAAACCTGGACATGACCGTTCCGGTAGATATCCAGACCGATGCAGGAATTCAACGGATCATGGTCGATAAGAAAGGAACAACGGTTACCAGTAAAACACCGATCCTCGTGGATCCCAAAATATTTTACCTGAAAAAAGTGATCATGGAATAAATGATCCATCTCAAAAATGAAAGGAATAGGCAAAACACCCTTACTAAAATTAGAACGACTCCCGGATCCGGGTTGTGCCGAGATATATGTAAAATATGAAGGCGCCAACCCCACAGGAAGTATGAAAGACCGGATGGCACTTTCCATGGTGGAAGGAGCTGAAAAAAGAGGAGAACTCAAACCGGGAGGAAGGGTATTGGATTATACGGGCGGAAGTACGGGAAGCTCGCTCGCCATGGTTTGTGCCATGAAAGGCTACCAGGCACACTTTGTATCCTCGGATGCTTTTGCAGAAGAAAAACTGCAGACGATGAAGGCATTTGGAGCTACACTTGAAATATTCCCCAGCGAGAACAGGAACATCACCGCCCAACTGATTGATTCGATGGTGGCGAGAGCAAAGGAATTAAGTAAAGAACCCAATACTTTCTGGACCGACCAGTTCAATAATATTGATAACAGGAATGCTTATCATGCGATGGCAGGTGAAATAATAGATGTTTTAGGAAATAACATCGATGAATTTATAATGGGGGTAGGGACCGGGGGCTGTTTTTCTGGAAATGCAGAAATATTTAAAAAGAAAATTCCGGGTATCCGCTGCATTGCCATTGAACCATTCCATGTTCGCTCTCTTTCCGGTGGTGATGTTTCGGGAAAGCACCGGCTGGAAGGGATCGGGGCGGGATTTGTGCCCTCCATATGCCGGCTGGACCTGTCAGACGAGATCATAGCCGTAAAAGATGAAGATGCATATGAAACCGCAAGGAAACTGGCAAAAATGGAAGGAATATTCGGAGGTATCACATCCGGGGCCAATGTATGGGCGGCTATCGAAAGGGCAAAAAAAATCGGGCCAGGAAAAAAGATCGTTACTGTAATTGTAGACTCCGGGCTAAAATATCTGAATGGAGGTTTATATAAATAATAAATCATAAAAGATGGAAAATGAAACGAAACCTGCCAGCCAGCAGGTTACGGCAGCAGAATTGAGTCAGTTACTGAAAGAATCACCTAACGGGATTTTTTTGATCGACCTGATGAACAAGGATGATTACGTCATGAGTCATGTGCCCGGGACAGTGAATATCCCGGTGGAGGAATTGGAAAACCGGATGGCTGAGATCCCCAGGGATAAAGAGGTGGTGGTAGTATGCAGAAGGGGTTTGATGAAATCGGATATGGCCTTGCAGAAGTTGCAGCAATCAGGATTTGCCGATGCGAAGAAACTCACCGGGGGCACTGTCGGGTGGTTTGAGTCTTTTCCCGGTAATGATTCCTGAAGGAGTACGGATATACTATTGCCAGAAAGCAATAACCTGATCGAGCAAAAACTTTAATCTTCTAAACCGTTTGCAATGGAAAATCAGCAGAATGAAATTTACACGTTGGGTATCTGGCTGGCCAAACCCGGTCATGAAAAAGAATTGATCAGCGAGTGGACGGCTTTTGCCAGATGGATCAATAAGAATATTCCCGGAGCAGGGAAAGCTTATTTCCTGCAGGATGGGAAAAACCCTTTACGGTTTATTTCCTTTGGCCCATGGGATAGCGAGGCGACTATACAGGCATGGCGCGAGAGTAATGAATTTAAGGCATTCGTTGCAAAAGCAATGCAGCTCTGTGATGATTTTCAACCCAACACTCTCAGGATCGTAGCAACCTCTGAGTACTAATATATTTCCGCCTTCAACTTATGATGAATAGTATCTTCCGGATCTGAACAATGACAGATAAAAATGAATTAACAAGGGTTGAGTCTTTCAGCGATGCGGTATTTGCCATCGCCGGCACGCTCCTCGTGCTTGAACTGAAAGTGCCTATTTTTGAAAGCGGTCTGTCCAGGGGAGATGTTTGGAAAAAGTTGGCGGAGGGATGGCCTTCCTACCTTGCTTTTCTTTTGAGTTTTGGTACCATCCTTATTATTTGGGTGAACCATCACTTTGCCATTCGCCTTTTGAATAAAATATCAAAGAGCTTTTTATATGCCAACGGGTTTCTCCTGCTCACGATCACTCTTATACCATTTCCCACCGCCGTACTGGCAAAATATATCGATACAAAATACGCCAGCACAGCCGTGGTATTTTACAGTTTAGCCTGTCTGCTGATCAATCTTGCTTTTCTCGTGTGGTGGGCCGCCATGCACAGACCGGTTTACCTGATTAAACCAGAAGTGACCAAGGCACGGGTTAAAGGAATATTGTCGCAGCTTTGGATGGGGGTGGGTATTTATATTTTTACCACCTTATTGTCATTCTGGTTCCCGGTCATTGGTATTGTTCTTGTGATTGCAGTTGATATTTTATGGATCACCATGTCGATCCTTGAAAGGGAAATGAAAAAGGAAGTATCCGTATAAAGCCAAGCCTCCCCCTAAATCCCCTCACAAGGAGGGGGACATATTAAGGTATGAGTCATATCGCCTCCCCCTAAATCCCCCTCACAAGGAGGGG
>CAYSIU010000140.1:5400-6999 GCA_964431095.1 uncultured Chitinophaga sp.
AAAATTATATACAAGGATGCCCTCCCCCTTATGGGGAGGATAAAGGAGGGGGCCACTAAAACCCCATCTGCCCTCCGTTCCTCGGATCAGTCTTTGTTTCCAACTGGTATTCTTTCGGCGGCTCTGCACCCAATAGATTCTTTACAAAATAATCCCAGCGCCTCCGCATCATATAAGAAGACAGATTTCCATAACCATGCCCTGCATTCGGGAAAACCACAAGATCATAATCCTTATTGGCTTTTTCGAGAGCGTCGATCACCAGCATCGTATTATACGGCGGAACATTGTTATCCATCAGGCCGTGCGCCAGCATCAGTTTACCCTTCAGGTTTTTGGCATAGGTTTCATTGGCCTGCGCTTCGTAATTATCCTTTCCATCGGGACCTTTTGTCAACAAGCCGATATATCGCTCGCCCCAGTCATCTTCGTAGTTGCGGTTGTCGTGGTTGCCGGATTCGGAAATGCCTACCTTGAAAAAATCCGGGTAGCGGAACATCGCACAAGCCGTGGCAAAGCCACCACCCGAATGTCCCCAGATACCGATATGTGTAGTATCCATGAAGGGATATTTCTGCGCTAACTGCCGGATACCGGCTACCTGGTCGGGAAGAGTATTCTCGGCCATGTTGGGATAATACATATCGTGAAAACTTTTCGAACGCAATGGATTACTGCTGCCCTCCAACACCACTACAATAAATCCCAGTTCTGCCAGCGACTGGTGATCGCCTCTTGAAGCGCTGAAACCCCAACCGCCAACAGATCCGCCCTGCGGACCGGGGTAGATATAATCAATTACAGGATATTTCTTTTTCGGATCCAGGTGAATGGGCGTGAACATCAGACCATACAGATCGGTTTTACCATCATGCGCTTTCACCGTGAAAGGCGTAGGTGGTTTCCAACCGGTAGCCGCTAATCTTGATACATCCGTTTTTTCCAGTTCAACGATCTGTTTTCCATTCATGTCGCGCAGCACGATAACAGCTGGCACGTCGGGTTTGGAATAAGTATCGATGAAATAATTTTCCGATGGCGACAGGTTGACCTGGTGATTTCCTTTTTCCGGCGTCAGTAAGGTCAGGTTTTTTCCATCAAGCCCGATCTTATAAAACTGGCTGAAGTAGGGATTCTCGGTTTGAGCCCCGGTTGTTATAAAATAAACGACCCGGTTCTTTTCATCCACTTTGATGAGGCGGGTCACCACCCAATTCCCTTTGGTAATTTGATTTTTTAGTTTTCCTGTGGCGGCATCATATAAATAAAGATGACCCCAATCATCCCTTTCCGAATACCAGATGATCTCGTTGGTTTTGGGCAGGTATCTCCAGTTGATAGCGCCCTGGCCCGATTCATATTGCGTGGCAACCGTTTCTTCAAATACATCACGGACCTCGCCCGTGATCGCATTGGCGATGCGAAACTTTTCCTGTTTGTGATCGCGCGAAGTGGAAACAAAGGCAAGTTGAGCGTCATCGGGGCTCCAGTCCACATCATCGAATGTACCGCTGCTGGATATATCATCGCTGAGCGAAGCCCGGTGGGGATCGGGAGGAATATTAAAGACGATCACTTTGGGAGTGTCGACATTAATGA
>CAYSIU010000141.1:0-6941 GCA_964431095.1 uncultured Chitinophaga sp.
TCTTAGAAATCTTTCACTTTATATTCCTCATAGTAGCCTTTATCAAACGGAACGATCCTGGTTTTGGATGAATTGATAAAAATATAGTAGCCCGGCGTATTATCCGCCAATGTGCCGTTCTCTTTACTGTCATCCGGATCACTGTACTTGGTCACGCCCAATTCATATGCCATGGCCGGTTTAGTACAATAGCTGCACCCGGTCGCATTGATCAGGGCTTCTGTTTCTGTATCCAGGAAATAAAAACGAACAGTGGCCGAATCGCTGCCCAGGTCAATAACCGTGGGTTTGATAGTGATATTCCTGTTATGATAATACTGGTCACTGTTCACCCGAACCGGTCCCGTAAAAATATAGGCTTGCGCATCGGTGCTGCCCATGGTTACTACAGGAGAGTTTACGGAAGCAATCAATTTGCCGGAGGCCAGGAAATCGACCCAACCCGCACCTCCTGTTATTGTCTGTGTAACCGGAGAACCCATCGTGGGTCCATCGTAGATCCCATAGTCATTGCTATAAATATGAATATCATCCACTGCAACACCATCCCTGTTCACGGAGCCATCCGATGTTACCACAAACCGGAACCGCAATTGGGTCAACTGGTTTACAGGTATAGGAATAACCGATAGAGGAATAGTGGCCACGTGCCAGCGATGGTAATTCTTTATACTCCATAAATTATTGCCCGAATAAGCTTTATTATACCAATTAGTGCCCTGGCCGTTAGCGCCCAGTCTTGCCCATGTGATTCCGTCATTGGAATATTCAACATAGGTGCCATCGCATAAACTGCTGCCGCAATCTTCCAGGTCAAGTGCCAGGCTGAAACTCAGCGTAGGGTTGGTCATGGAAGAAATATTGTAACAGGGCGAATACAGGTAAGATTGTTCATTATCATTATAATCCCCCGCGAGCCGGGTCTTCCAGGCTTTGCTGCCACTGGCAGCCCTGTTTATTTTATAAGAGGCGGGTGTGCCGTACTCCCATGAATTATTTTTCCCGCTGCTGTACCAATACCCATTGTCGGCTTCAAAATCCTGGAGATAGGGCGATGCATTCGTCACCGTAATGACGGGTGTATTCGTAACACTTACACTTAAAGTATCGTTTGCATCATAAGTGTCGGTAGGATACAGCACCTGCACTTCCACCAGATAAACACCCGGTGCCGCCATATTGGCCGTACCCGTGAATGTGTATTGAACTGAACTGTTGGCCGGGATCCCCGGGATATTCTCCGTGGTCCATGCTCCACCATTGATCCGGAATCTTATCGGCACTCCCGGAACGGCCGGAGCTGCTGTATTGCTGCTATTGTGAACTGTGATCCTCACAGGGGTGTTGACCGACAAACCACAACTATTTACGATGGGCGTATCGATACTTACCATCTGCATATCGTCCGTTACCTTATATAATCGTATATCATCAAACGTATATCCCGCCCCGCCATCGTTATCTGCTGCCATTATTTGTCCATATTCTCCCCAGCGTACCTGGAAGCTGGTCGAAAAATTCTGGCTGTTGGCAGTAAGAAGATCTGATACCTTGATGCTCGAGGATAATTTGTAAGTGCCATCCACCGGGTTTTGGTTAGCATAGAGATCATAAGCCTGTACCCAACTGCCCATATCACTTCCTCGGACCCAGACCTTATTGGGAGCATCATTTCCCTGGCCATGATTCTTATACCGGAAATCGAGCCGTATATCATCCGTGGCTGCATTATAAGTAGCGAGATTATAGGTCCCGGTCAGAGAGTCCGTGGTGCCGGAGTTATACATCAGTGCATCGAGCGTAAGAGCCCTGTTGCCGGAATAAGCGATCCCGGTATTAATGAATGTCCTGATACGACCCGTATCGCTGCTGTTCACAAAATCATATTTGTCGAGCCCGATCAATCCCACCTGCGCCGTATTGTAGGATTGGATGGAAGCCGCATCAAAATTGTCAATATAAGGTGTTGGGTAATTGATCCCTGTTATTGAAGGATTATCCAATTGCTTGTAGGTCTTAGTCAGAGAATCGTTTTGAGGCACAGGGTCCCCGGCCTGGGAAACAAACGCCTGCAATACATAGCTACCGGCAGCCGAAAGGTCAATGGCGGAAGCAAACGTATGCGTTAATGTACCTCCGCCGGAAATGGCAGGGTTTGTAATTGTCTCCGTAACGGGAATACCTCCATTTAATATATAGCCAACGGTAATATTTCCCGGTGTAGGATTATCATCCAGGTTTTTGATCCTGACCGTAACCGGCACACTGTTGCCTAAAGCGGTTGAGGTGAGCAGTCGCCCCGAACGAAGCGGGGAAGTGATATCGTCCAATTTTATATCGTTGTCTGAAATACTTCCTGCACAGGTTCCGCTATCTGGCTTCCTGAACACCGCGATGGCTCTTCTCCCCGGGCTGTTACCGGGCCCCATCAATGGTCTTACCGTGACCCAGTACGTTGAATCTTTTGATAAACCCCCGATCGAGTATGTCAACGTGGAGCCCGAGACGCTGGCGATGGTAACCATTTCGCTTCCCTGGAGCATCATTACTTCGTAACCTGTTGCTCCGGGTATGGAAGCCCAGTCGATGGAAATATATCCTTCGCACTGTACGGGCGAAAGCGTAACGTTCATGGTATCGTGAATAACAAACGGAAGACTGGTGCTGGAGTACCCCGTTCCGTTCCGGGTAATTCTCATCAATGCCTGGTCGGTAGATACATTGGGTACCACGAACCATTCATTGGGGTCGGGACTGGTAAAAAAATAATGACGTTTATAGGCCGGGATATTATTTCTGAGTGTGGTCCAGGTCGAACCGTTGTCAGAGGAAAATTCCAAGGTAAACGTGTTAGCCGGGTCGCCGTAAGAGTCCCATTGCACGATCATGTTTTCGCCCTGCAGGTAGGCTTCCCCTCCCACCGGTGTAGTTAATTTGGTATAAGTCGGTACAAAATCATAAACGATAAAATATTCCTGGGGCGGGTTCTGGGTGATATTGGTGGCTTTAACCCGGATCGTGTAAGTACCGGGATCGGGGTTATTGATCACTACCTGTTCAATATTGTTGATATTGTCCACACCATTGTGCGCGTTGTTCTTGATCTGGGATGATGCGGTGTCCAATATCAACGGGAGAATGGTTGAAGAAGTGGGCATCACCACTTCCAAGTCAAGATCGTTGACGAGGGTCTGACTCGCTACTGCGGCAGCTGCAGGATCATTCCAATAGAGCATCACTTTCAACGCAGCTAAACCGGACGGTACTGTTATGTTCGTAGTTTGTGGCGGTCCGGGAGAAATAGAGCCGGTGGAATAATGATTGTTTTCGAGCATATCTTCCGCCCTCCAGAAATTAGCTACGCCAAAACCATGGGTATAATCAGGTCCGGGGTTTCCCCAATCTTCCCCACTATTACAAACCAGAGCTTTCATCAGTCCGTTTTTGGGATTTGCTCCCGAATGCAGCGCCCTGTATTTTTCATATAATAAAGCAAGACCGCCGGCGATGGCAGGTGATGCCATGCTCGTGCCTGTGTTTTCCCCGTAATAATCAAAGGGCGGGGGCACCGTTGATTCAATGAATGAACCAATGCCGATGATCTCGGGTTTCAGTCTTCCATCCCTTACGGGTCCGCGGCTGCTTTGCTGGTAGATGGACCCCGTTGGCCTGGCATTTCCCACCGTGATAACATTCTTGGCGGATTGATAACCTCCCAGAACCGTCCGGAAGCTATCCTGCATCGGCGGACATTTGAAGTACCCGCTGTTACCTGCAGCAAAAACCGTTTGCAGGTTGGGGAGACTGATCGCCTGCTGATCCAGGATCCGGGAATACAGATCGTAGACCCCAAAGGTTGCACATTCATTGGTGACATTCCCGTAAGAATTGTTGGTGATGACCATGCCATAGTCTGATACATACGATGATGCATAGGTTAATATGCCAGAAAATGTTTGTGCGATAATGGTAGATTTGGGAGCAAACCCTGCACGAATTTCATTGCGTATTCCTGCTCCTCCCACAATTCCTGCAACATGCGTTCCATGGTACTGGTAGGTTGTGGCCGCGCGGCTGATCATCCGGTTGGTAAAATCAACATGCCGTTGTGGATCTGCATCATCTCCCACCCCTACCACTACTCCGCTTCCTTTCAGGTTTTTTCCACCCTGGCTTAGCGGTGCATTCAATAACGAAACTCTTTGCCCATCCCTGCCCCAGTTAGTCCAGAACGGGCTCAGGGGAACATCAGCCCCGGGGACTGGTTGAACATAATCAATAAAAGGAAGTGATGCCAGTTCGTCTAATCGTTGTACCGCGATACGCAAAGCCATGATGCGGTAATCTTTGAACTGGGCAGAAGTGATTTCAAAATTCCTACTGAGGAGTTCACGGCTGACTTCTTCGTAAGAAAACGAAGCGGGAAAACTGACCCACAGATCGGCAGTTCCAGCCACCCTGGTGGCACGGGGAGGGAAATGACCCGCTGCCAATTCAGGATCCATTTTTTGCTGTGCATTGAGTTCGACCAGCGCCCTTGCTTTGTATTGTGCCAGTAACGCGGCACCGGGTGAGCCGGATATGGTTACCGTATAGGCATTATGCGGAATGTAATCGAGCAGTTCAATGCCCTGCTGTTTCAATTCTCTTTTTTGCTGTTCAGTCGGTAGTTGCTCAAACTGCAGAACAGCGAAAGTCTTTCCATCAGTCCTTGAACTTTTCCGATTGAAGTCATTTATATGATCCGGAGTGATATTGGGAGAAGGAGTAAGGGAGCCACTCCTGAGTAAGAGGCTATATGGGTTTTGATCCTGGGCAGCCAATGACAGGGGTACAAGCAATACAGCAGCAATCAAGGGAATTGGATTGAATCTCATAGTGGCGTTTAAAACACTTAAAAATACTACAAAAACCCGAGAAAGCCAATCAAACGAAGGGGTTGATACACCTACGAAAATCGGATCAGGCAGGGATTGAGTTGCCTTCAAAACAATACAAATGCATCTGGCGGAGAAACTGGTATACGTCTTCCATATTCTTCATATCATTGGCAATCAGCATGAACAATCTGCCTGTTTGTTTCAGTTTCGCCTTATTGGTTTCAGTTTGCAGGAACCGGATTATTTTTTGAAAAGTGCCTGATTCAAAATAAGGTGAATCAGCCCGGTTGATGAAATAACAACGGAGTGTATCTTCTTTCAGGCTCATTTTCTCAAAACCGAGATCAACGGCCAGTTTGCGGCACCGCACCGTGATCAACAGATCTTCCACTTCCCGGGGAACCGGTCCGAACCTGTCTGCCAGTTCCTGTTTCATGGATTCCAGCTCCTCTTCTGTTTCACTGTTGTCGAGACGTTGGTATAAGGATAAACGCTCCGTGATACTTTCTACATATTCATCAGGGATCAGAATTTCCAGATCGGTGTCGATCGTGCAATCCTGTACAAAATCGTCCTGCCGGGAGATCTCTTCTTTGAACAATTCCCTGAAGTCATCGCGCTTTAATTCCCGGATGGCTTCATTCAGTATCTTTTGATACATTTCAAATCCGATCTCCGCCATAAAACCACTTTGTTCCCCACCCAGCAAATTCCCAGCACCGCGTATATCAAGATCCCGCATGGCAATAGAGAAACCACTACCCAGGTCACTGTGTTGTTCCAGTGTCTGCAGGCGCTTTCTTGAATCATCGGGCAAGGAACTCATTGGCGGGGCCAGTAAATAACAAAACGCTTTTTTATTGCTCCGGCCTACCCGCCCCCGCAACTGGTGCAGGTCGCTTAAGCCGAACTGGTGGGCATTATTCACTATGATGGTATTGACATTCGGAATGTCCACACCGCTTTCCACGATATTGGTGCAGACCAATACATCATATTTCTTGTCAATGAAGTCCAGTATCCGTTTTTCCAGCAGGTGTCCTTCCACCTGCCCATGTGCATAGCCGATCCGCAGGTCCGGGCAAAGCCCCTGGATGATATCCGCCATTTCGGCCAAACCGGCGATCCTGTTATAAATAACAAATACCTGCCCTCCTCTTTCAGCTTCAAAATAAATAGCGTCCCGGATAAAATCTTCATTGTATAGATGTACTTCTGTCTGTATCGGCTGCCGGTTGGGCGGAGGCGTATTGATGATGCTCAGGTCCCTGGCCCCCATCAGGGAGAATTGCAGTGTTCTTGGAATGGGTGTGGCGGTCAGCGTCAGGCAATCCACCCCCGTGCGCAGTGTTTTGATCTTTTCTTTATGACCCACCCCGAATTTTTGTTCTTCATCCACCACCAGCAGGCCGAGGTCTTTAAACTTCACTTCTTTCCCCAGCAATGCATGCGTACCGATAATGATGTCGATCTTACCCTGCTCCAGTTTTTGCAGTGTTTCTTTTCTTTCCCTCATTGATTTGAAGCGATTGATATAATCAATGGTGACCGGGAAATCTTTCAGTCGTTCCTGGAACGTTTTATAATGCTGGAAAGCAAGGATGGTGGTGGGCACCAATATCGCCGCCTGTTTGCCGTCCAAGCAGGTTTTAAATGTGCAACGAACCGCCACTTCCGTTTTTCCAAAACCCACATCGCTACATACCAGACGGTCCATGGGAGACGATGATTCCATATCTTTTTTTACGTCTGCCGTTGCCTTGCGTTGATCGGGTGTATCCTCATAAATGAAAGAGGCTTCCAGTTCAGTCTGCATATAATTATCCGGGGTATGCTGAAAGCCTTGCTGCGCCTTTCGCTTAGCGTAGAGTTTGATCAGGTCAAAAGCAATTTCCTTGACCCGGGTCTTGGTTTTATCCTTTAACCGGTTCCATACATCGCTACCCAGTTTATTGATCCTGGGTACACTGCCCTCTTTGCCGGTATACTTGGCGATCTTGTGAAGGCTGTTGATGTTCACATAAAGGATATCATTATCCTTGTAGATCAATCGCACAGCTT
>CAYSIU010000142.1:0-6912 GCA_964431095.1 uncultured Chitinophaga sp.
CCTCTTCATAACGTAATTAAAATTGGGGCAAATGTAAAAGAGTGCAATTAAATGATGAAAAAGCGGTTGTTAAAGTTGCATTTGAACCTGTAGCCGGCAATCTGCCGTCTACTGAATAATTTTTTATAAGGACAGTGTAGGGGGGTCAAAGCCCTGCTTTTAGTTCCAGTAAAAAACTTTTGAGCTTCTCCAGCGATTGGATCATTGCGAATTTTTCTTCCGCCTTTTTATTTTTTTTGAGATAATCCTTGGCTCCTTCGATAGTAAACTTACGCCGGCGCAGGAGGTCATAGATCAGGACCAGGTTCTTGATATCCACGGGACGGAAAAAGCGATCGCCTTTACGGTTCTTCCGGGGTTGCAGGATATCAAATTCCGTTTCCCAGTACCGGATCAGGGATTGATTTTCCCGGAACATGGAAGCCACTTCCCCGATGGAATAATACTGTTTCTGGAAAAGAATATCGTCTTCGGGAACCTGAATCAGGTCTGCATGAATAGCGATCTCTTTCAAAGAGCGACGCCCACGTTTTCCTGCGGTCAGCGATGGGTTGACTTGTGCTTTTTCCTCTTTTATCTCATGGAGGGCTTCATTTACTTCCATCATATCTTTTTCCTCTTTGGTGGATTTTTTTTTCTGGAGGAGAGAAGGGGCATCAGCAACCGGAATATTTTCTTCCCGGAAACTATCAGGATCCCCTTCGGCTGCAAATTCAAAGGTGATCTGGGTCAATGGCTTTGACATACTGTAAAGATAACAAAGAACACAGTGATAATCAGGATCAATGAACAGGTGTGGAAAAGTAGAGAAGCTTCAGGCTGCTGGCTTCTGGCCCCTGGCAGTTTATAGTTTTTCGTTAATCGAAGCTTTGATTACTGGAAGCTGCTTTTTTCAGGATCAGATCGAATTGTTCTGCTGTAAGGTCATTGTAGAAGAAATAAATCGGATCGATCTTTTCGCCGTTCTTATGCACTTCATAATGACAATGCGGGCCGGTAGATTTACCGGTACTTCCTACCCAGCCGATCACTTCACCCCTTTTTACAAGCTGGCCCACCCTGGCTTTTACCCGGACCATGTGACCGTACAGTGTTTCATACCCATAGCCGTGATTGATAACCACATGATTCCCGTACCCGTTGCCCGTATTGCCGGATGTGGTGATCGTGCCATCTGCCGTAGCATAGATGGGAGTGCCCTGGGGGGCTGCAAAGTCAAGCCCCGCGTGAAATTTTGTGGTTTTATATACAGGGTCAATGCGATAACCGAAGCCCGAAGCGATCCGGTTCAGGTCTTTATTGCTGACAGGTTGTATGGCGGGAGTATGGGACAGCAACTGTTCTTTATTTTTTACCAGGTCTTCCACTTCGCCATACGATTTTTTCTGGGCCGCGATCCGGCTTTTCAGGTTGTGTACTATTTCATTGATGGAGAATACCAGTTGCTGATCCCTTAGTTTTTCTACCGAGGCAACTTCCAGTTTGTTTGCCAGTTCCCTGCCCCTGGCACTGTCGGGTATCGGGTTCGCTTCAAAGATCGAACGGTACACATCATTATCCCTTTTTTCCAGTTCCTTCATTTCCTGTTCGATGGATTTCAATTCGTCGCTGAGATCATTGTAGTTCTCGCGGAGCGCTTTATTCTGCTGTTGCAATATTTTTTCTTTGGGCGAGCCGATGAACTGGAAAGCCAGGTAAGAGATCAAAGCTGCAGTGACAAACGCCGCTGCAATAAAACCGAATATGCGAAGCAGTTTGATCCGCAGCGGTGTCTCCAGCTTTTCGTAGCGAAGTGAGTTGGTATTATAATAATACTTGATTTTTTTCATGAGCCTTACCTTCCCCTTCCTCTTCAAATGCCACCTGAATCTTTTACCTTTGCGTGCCGATACCTGTTGTTCGGGAATTGCGGGGGATAACAAATATAGCCCGATATACCGCAAAAATCAACCTGACTTATCGGATTGATTATTACCGGTAAACGGCTATTACCAATTATGACACGAACTGTAATGCAACCCCCGCCGATCGTTACAATATATCCTGGAATTGCAGGTAAACACACAGGTATCGCCCCGATGCAATTCAACGATACGAAACATAACCTGACCTATTTCTCATTCACTATTCACCATTCACTATTCGCCAAATGATGACCAGCGCAGATATCCGTCAGGCTTTCCTGGATTTTTTCTATAAAAAAGGACATACGATCGTACCCTCTGCTCCCATCGTGATAAAAAATGATCCCACACTGATGTTCACCAACGCGGGCATGAACCAGTTCAAAGATTATTTTCTTGGCCACAAAGTTCCTCCCGCAACCCGGATAGCCGATACCCAGAAATGTTTACGGGTGAGCGGGAAACATAATGACCTGGAAGAAGTGGGAGTGGATACCTACCACCATACCATGTTCGAAATGCTGGGCAACTGGAGTTTTGGCGATTACTTTAAAAAAGAGGCGATCCAGTGGAGTTGGGAATTGCTTACGGAAGTATATAAGATTCCCAGGGACATATTATATGTAACTGTTTTCGGCGGCGATGAAAAAGAGAAACTGCCCAGAGACGATGAAGCTATCACCGAATGGAAAAAATACCTGGATGAGGATAGGGTATTGTTATTCGGGAAAAAAGATAATTTCTGGGAAATGGGGGACACCGGTCCCTGCGGCCCCTGCACGGAGATACATATTGATTTCAGGAGCGATGCGGAAAGAAAAAAAGCGGATGGGAAAACACTCGTGAATACAGATCACCCCGGTGTGGTAGAGATCTGGAACAATGTATTCATCCAGTTCAACCGGAAGAAGGACGGTACCCTTGAATCATTACCGGCAAAGCATGTGGATACCGGAATGGGACTGGAACGACTGGTAAGAGTATTACAGGGAAAACAGAGTAACTATGATACAGACGTTTTTACCGGGACTATAGCCGCGATAGAAAAGATAACCAATAAGAAATATGATGGCAGCGACAGCAAAGCCGCTATCGCATTCCGCGTTATCGCGGATCATATCAGAGCGATTGGTTTCACTATTGCAGACGGGCAGTTGCCATCGAATACCGGCGCCGGTTATGTGATCCGGCGGATTTTAAGAAGAGCAGTGAGGTATTATTATTCTTACCTGGAATGTAAACAACCCCTTTTGACGCGGTTGGTCCCCGTGCTGGCCAGGCAGTTTGAAAATGTATTCCCCGAATTGCAGCATCAAGCAGAACTTGTCAGCAAAGTGGTGAAAGAAGAAGAAGAGGCTTTCCTCCGGACATTGGAGAAAGGGCTTAAACGGATGGAGGATATGATCCGCCAGGTGAAGGGGAAGAGCATTCCGGGAAAAGACGCTTTCGAACTGTATGATACTTTTGGTTTCCCCGTGGATCTGACAAAACTAATTGCGGCAGAAAATGGGCTGTCAGTGGATGAAAAAGGATTTAATGAGGCGATGCAACAGCAAAAAGAACGCAGCAGGGCCGCCACGGTCATAGATGCCGGCGACTGGATCGAATTAAAAGGAGGAATCAATCGCTTCATAGGGTATGATTCGCTGGAAACAAAAACTCAGGTTTTAAAATACAGTAAAATAAATACAAAAGGGAAAGAGTTGTACCAGGTCGTGTTGGCCGAGACACCCTTCTACGCCGAAAGCGGCGGACAAGTTGGTGACCGGGGCGGGATAATAGTGAATAGTGAAATAATAAAAGTTACAGACACAAAGAAAGAGAACGAGCTTATCATTCATTTTACAGAAACGCTTCCGGCCGAACTGTCGGGCGAAGTGATCGCGAAAGTAGACCCCGGCATTAGAAAAAATACAGAACTGAACCATTCTGCCACGCACTTGCTGCATGCAGCCTTAAGAAAAATACTGGGCACCCATGTGATCCAGAAAGGATCACTGGTGAACGAAGACTACCTCCGCTTCGATTTTTCTCATTTTGCCAAAGTAACCGATGAAGAATTGGGGAGGATAGAAGCCCTGGTGAATGAAAAGATCCGGGAAAACATCCCGGTGATCATCAAAGAGATGCCAAAAGATGAGGCAATGAAAATGGGAGCCATGGCTCTGTTTGGAGAAAAATATGGCGATATGGTGCGGGTGGTAATCATTGACCCGGGTTATTCGGTGGAATTATGCGGGGGCACACATGTGGGCGCCACGGGGGAGCTTGGAATGTTTAAAATTCTTACGGAGTCAGCCGTAGCTGCCGGTGTTCGACGGGTAGAAGCTATTTGCGGAAAACAGTTGGAAAATTTTATTCAGGATTGGGTGAAATTAATTGATTCGATAAGCGGCACATTAAAAAATCCAAAAGATATTCAAAAGGCCATTGAGAATTTACAGGCGGAAAATGCAGAATTAAGAAAACACCTGGAGGCGATGGAAGCAAGACAACTGGTGGCCATCCGTAATGAATTACTTCAGAAAGATGAGATCATCAATGGTGTGAACTTTATCGGGGAGATCATTGAAGTACATAATGCCGATGCCCTGAAAAAACTTTGCTACGATCTGAAAAACCATCTCCGCGATCATCTGGCGGTGCTTTGCGTCAATATCGGAGGCAAGCCCTATGTAGCCATCGGCATCTCCGATACAGTAGCGGCGGCCAGGAACCTGGATGCGGGGAAGATCATCCGGGAACAGGTGGCTCCCCTGATAAAAGGCGGGGGTGGCGGTCAGAAGACGTTGGCAACTGCCGGGGGACAGGAAAGCGGTCGTCTCCGCGAAGTGATTAACGCAGTAAAAAAACTATTATAATTTTTTTCTCCGGGACAAAAATTCATCTTCATCTTCTTCGGCTATCCGTTGCCTTAGCTTACGGTTTTCCTTTAACACACCCAGGCAAAAGATGATGATAATGACGCAAAGAACAATGCAAACCCCGGAAATAACATAGGCCATACGTTTTGGTTCTGGTTGGTAAAAAATATCGGGCCTTTGAAGATCCGCTTTTGAAATCCCTTTATACTGCCTGTTCCAGGTGAATAACAATATTGTATATAGCTGACCTGAATGTCCTTATCGAAACTGATCCTTTATTGCTCTGCACTTTTACCCACAACGATGCCCCGCTTATGTACGAGCTGATCCGGGATCTGGATTTAAGCACATACATATTGGACCCCATCCGTGATAAAAACCGGGTTATAAACGCATTGTAAGGCGGGGCATTACCTCGAAACCCATTTCCCGAGGGGTGCCGGAAAATGCGGGATAAAATGCTGGGGGGACTTCTTCATAAAACCTATCGCGGTTAATCCGCTTATCAGCCAAGTTTTCCGTTTAAAAACAGGAAAGCTTTTAACTTTTCCGAAACATTTCGTATTTCGGAAAATGTATTTATATTTGACTACGAAACTTAACGTAGATTAATCATAAAAAAACAAATCTCATGAAACAAAGTTGGATAAAAATCTCCCTCTTTGCTGTCGCTTTCGCTTTGGTGGCACCGCTTTCCCTGCTGGCACAAAAAGAAGAAAACGATAAAGAGAGTAAGGAGAATAAGGACACTAAGACAAAAAAAGAAGTGCAACAGATCATCGTCACCCGTAAGGGAGATAAAGCTGAAAAAGTGGTGATCGAAATCAATGGGGACAAAATCACCGTCAATGGGAAACCACTGGATGAATACAAGGATAAGGAGGGCAATATCAATGTAAGGGTGAATAATCTTCGTGACTATCAATCGCTTTATATGCCCCGGGTTCCCACTACTGGAAAAGGGATATGGAATGTTGACGGGGATAATGCATTCAATTATTTCAATGAAGATTCCAACAGAGCCATGCTGGGGGTTACCACCGAGAAAGCGGATGATGGGGTATCTGTGCAGGAACTAACCAAAGAAAGCGCAGCAGCGAAAGCCGGGCTGCAGCTAAAAGATATCATTACAAGAATCGACGATAAAAAGATCGAAAGCCCAGATGATCTTTCAGCAGCCATTCAAAAACACAAACCGGGAGATAAGGTAACGATCACTTACCTGCGCGATAAAAAAGAACAGAAGGCAACGGCGGAACTGACAAAGTGGAAAGGATTCAGCTACTTTTCAATGACCCCGGGGAAGGGTTTTAATATGGACCTTATGTCTCCGAAAGGCCGTACAAGTCCGGACGCAAGAGTGCCTTTGATGCAAAACTGGGTCTGGTCGGGCAGTAATCCTAAATTGGGATTATCGGTACAGGATACCGATGACGGCAAGGGAGTGAAAGTAGTAGGAGTGGATGATGAAAGCAATGCCGCCAAAGCAGGAATTAAGGAGGATGATATCATTACAGAAGTGAACGGCAAAGCGGTGAATGGCACCGATGATATGGTAAAAATGATCCGGGAAAACAAGGACAAGGCTTCCATCATGGTCAAATTGCAACGAGGCGGCAAGACCCAGAATATCGAGGTAAAAATGCCACATAAAATAAAAACAGCAGATCTCTGATCGTTGATACGATCCTTTTTGGTACAGTACCCCCGCGTTCAACCCGGGGGTATTTTTATTTAACGGAATATCAGCCAAACGAAATCGCCATGAACACAAATGGGTTATTTTTGCCGCCATCATCCTCAAACCTATGATGGGAGGGAATTCGGATTGAATCAATGCCTGAACAGCATACATACGAAACGGTTGTAGGACTGGAAATACATGTGCAGCTGCTGACAAAAAGTAAATTGTTTTGCGGAGATAGTACCACGTATGGCGCCCTGCCTAATACACAGGTCAGTCCTGTGACCCTGGGTCACCCGGGCACCCTGCCGGTTATGAACAGGAAAGCAATTGAACTGGCGGTCAAAATGGGTTTGGCCTGCCATTGTGAAATTGTCAGGCAAAATTATTTTGCCCGCAAAAATTATTTCAAGAGGAACCTGCCCAGGTGCTAGCAGTTTTAACAAACCATCACCACATT
>CAYSIU010000143.1:0-6889 GCA_964431095.1 uncultured Chitinophaga sp.
GGGAAAACCCCCCTATGTTTTCGGTTGAGCCGGTTCCAGTCATGCCGAGGCCCCTGCCCGAAATGCCGCCCAGATGTCTTCCCGGTTCGACAAGCACGACCCGCTTGCCCATCCGCCCTGCCTGAGTGGCGGCCGTCACGCCGGCGGAGCTACCGCCGTAAACGACAATATCAACTTCCGTGCGATTGGTGGCAAGAATTGTAACTCGTTGCTGGTTGTTTGTTTTAAAAACCAGGTTTTCATTGTTGGTTGTCCCAAGGAAATTAACAGCTCCACTTGTGTTACCATTTCCGGTGATTAGCCATGCGTTTTGTGTCCCAAGGGTAGCAGCGTCTCTCCAATAGAGATAACCTAGGGGATCCACCACAACAATACGGTTTTCCTTATCAGATTGTGTAAGATTTTCATGTCTTATGCTTCCTGTTGTGTGTAGCTGCGCTGTTGGCGCGTTTGTACCGATTCCTACATTTATTGGAGTACTGGACAGTGATGAATTATAGGCGTTCAGATTGGTGGATCCATTGCCTACCCAACCTTGTGAATAAACAACTGATGTCAGCAGAAGAAACTGGCTTATGCAAAAGCAAAAATTAGCTTTAATCTTTTTCATAAAAAAAATTTAAGTGTATAAAAATATATCCCCAAACTATTCTTATAATGAGATTTCCGAAAGAACCAGTTTACAGGCGTACTAAAAATGGAACCGGAATGACTATTCTGGTCACAATAGTGCAGTATTCAATGATGAAATTTCTCGAGAAAAACGTCTTTTTTTCTTGCAGCGACCTCAATTACACTGCCGTCATCCAGTTCAACCGCCCCTCCCCTACCCTTATAATACTTTTTCACAAAGTTGATATTGATTATGTGAGAATGATGAATGCGGCAAAAAGATGAGGCTGGAAGTATATTTTCAAATTCTTTCAGGCTTTTTGACAAAAGAGTGGGTGTCTTGCCTTTTATAAAAATTCTTGAATAAGCACCCTCGCTTTTGACCCGTATGATATTATTGACATCTTCAAAGCATAGTCCTTCAAAAGTAGGAAGTCCAATCTTTATGGGCTTGTTATTTCCTCTCTTCATGTTGTCCAATAAAACCCTGATTCTTTCATTAATATTTCTTTCCTCAAGCCGTTCGATTGTTTTTTTTACGGCGGCTTTCAGCTCGAGAATATTTACCGGTTTCAAAATATAGTCCAATGCTGCATACTTAAATGCTTTAACGGCATAATTATTGAATGCAGTTACAAAAATTATCTCGAATGTAATATCCCGAAGTTTGTCCAGGAGATCAAAAGCATTTCCACTCGATAATTCTACATCAAGAAAAATCAATTGAGGATCCGCTTTCCTTATTAAATCAAGAGCGTTTATTCCGTCTGTAGCACTGTCTATAACATCTATCTCCGGGCAAAACCCCTTAAGGAGTTCATTCAATGTCTCGATATTCCCGGGCTCATCGTCTATTATAATAGACCTGATTTTTCTCATATATCATATGGGCATTTTAACTAAGATCTCTGTTCCCGCATCAGTTTCATTTGCGTCCTTAAGATCAATTACTTCAACAGAAAGTCTTTTGCCATAAATCTTGTTTAGTAACGCAATCCGTTTTCCTGTTAAACTCATCCCTTTTGACTGATACTCAATATGCTGATGCGTCTTAAGCTCAGATGCTTTCCTTCGTCCTACCCCATTATCCCTTATAGTGCAGATTAAAACATTATCCCTGCAAGAAAAACTAATTGCAATCACTCCATCTCCGTTTTTCCTATTCCGTATTCCATGTCTTATCGAATTTTCAACATAGGGTTGTAAGAGAAGAGCCGGGATTTCGATATCATTCACCAAAAAAGGGGTTTCAATATTAAAGTGATACTCAAATTTATTCTCGAAACGGGTTTTTTCAATTTCAAGATAGCTTTTCAGGTAATGGACTTCCTCCTCGATTGTTATTGTTTTTTTACTTGAATAATCCAGTGTCAGTCGAACCAGGGTCGCGAAGTCGGATAAATACTTATTAGCAGATTCTTTATCGTTTTTCAGGATATATTGTTGCAAAGAATTCAGACAATTAAATATGAAATGAGGATTCATTTGCGCCTGCAAAGCCTGTTGCTCTAGCAATGCAAATTGTCGCTCCACTTTATTCTTTTCCTCCGATATAGCATGAATTTTTTTATTCCTTTTGTTCACAATCAATGCAGTGCTTAATATTGATGAAAGCAGCAAAAAAAGATAAAACCAGCTTGTTTTCCAGATAGGCTGGCTGATTGAAAATGTTATTTCATTCAGCTCACTTTTAACGCCAAATTTATTAATTGCCTGAAGTTGCAAAACATACTGGCCCGCCGGCAAGGATTGATAAGTCAAAGTAGTCTGTTTTGTGTCTTTCCATACCTTATCAAAACCTGTAAGTTTGTAATGGTACACAATATCTCCTCCTGATTTTAATGAGACTCCAACATATTCAAAAGTTATATTGTTATTCTTGTAAGAAAACTTATATGACCTTTTTATTTCCATATCCCTCCCTGAAACAGACAACCCCAAAATCTTTAGATTACATGCTGAGAGATTGGAAATTTCGCCTGTATCGAAATAGGTTAACCCCTCAGGAGACCCAAGCCAGATCTTCTCATGATCCGCATAGATTGCATTGATATTATCAGACGGCAAACCATCCAAAGCACTGAATTTTACAAATGGTCTCTTTAAGTCACATAAATCAATCCTATCGACCCCTCTATTTGTACCCGCCCACAGCTCGTTATTTTGTATGAAAAGTGTTTTGCATATATTGCTGCTTAATCCAGTGGTCTGATTAACCAAAGCTACAAGAGAATCGTTCTTAATCGCTATTATGCCTTTATCGTTTGTTGCAACCCACAACACTCCGTCTGCAGATGCTTTAATGTCATTAATCCGCCTACCAAGGAACGGATGTATGTTTGCAAAATAAGTATAGCTTTTATCAGGATTTACTTTATAAAGACCCTTCAATGTCCCTATATAATAAGCATTGTTATTAAAAAACACCTTTGTGGACCGTTCCCTCCAAAGAGTGTCAATAATCTTCAGGTCCCTAACGCGAATTTTAAAAACAAAAAGAGAGGTGCTTACTAAAATGTACTTATCGTTCATTTCCGCGATTGACTTTACCGGGTATATATCTCTATAGATCGACCCATTCTTTGTATTTTTCACAAGGTAGCTATCAAACCCAAGAATAAATACTCCGGACGCTAGCGCTTTGCTTGCAAACAATCTGTTACTGCTGTATTTCTTATTTAAGAAGCTTAATGTCCTTACGTTTTTGATATTTTTATCAAAAGAGTTTTTATCAACCAATTCTGCTTTTCCAAAACCAAGGCCCGCAAGCAAATAGTTTTGGTGATTTTCAAGAGAAAAAACTTCCGTATTACTACTACCCTGATCATGATCAAAAATCAATGTTTTAATATTTTTAGATGAAAGCTTGAAAACACCTTCTCCAAAAGTGGCAAACCATACATTCTTTTCAGAATCCTCGATAATAGCACTGATTTTTTTACCTTTTAGAAACTGCCCTTTGAATGAAAAATTCACTGTGTCTATTTCCCAGGCACCATTTATCGTACCAATATATTGGACGGTGTATTGTCGGTTGGATCGAAACCCGATTACTGGGGATGGAGCGTTTATTTTTATTCTTTCGCCACTTGTATATAGCTTTGCTTCCACATATGTTCTATCAATTTTTCTGGGTACTTTATAAAAGTATCTAAGCCGGTCCTGATAATATTTAAATACAGTATCTTTTGTAATGACACATAGTCCTCCGTCGAAATAATCGGGAAAGGCAGCAAGTGAGTTTTTATACCGACTCAACAAAGGAAGGTCCGATAAATATATTACTTGGTTCTTTTTTGAAATCTCTATCAAATTCTTTTGATCATTAACAATGATATTCCCGGAATTATCTTCCATTATGGAATGAATACTGTTGGAAAGTTTTATTTTCTTTATTAAAGTATCATTTTCGCCGTTGTATATCTTACCATTAAAATAATAACATATCTCTTTACTAAAAGTGCCGATCCATATCCTCCCTTCACTATCAGCAAGAACCTTCAACACCTCATTATCGGGCAAACCATCATCAACAGTAAAATTTTTAAAATTGGTGCCATCAAAACGACTCAATCCATTATTAGTTGCCAACCATAAAAAACCGTCGTTATCCTGACACAAATCGTATACGGTAGATCCTGCAAGTCCATCCTTAATATCGTAATGAACATAGCTAAGGGTTTGAGAAAAGCCTAGGCAATTGATGGTAATGCATAGAACTATTAGACTGATTTTAGTAGACATCTGCCAACGGTTGAGCTAATCAGAACGCCGAAGTAAACTTACATATTTTGGCGGGAAAACCTGATAAACGGGGAGTGGATAATAGTCGTGCATGTACATGAATCGGCGTGCAAAAAGCTGCAATAATCGTGTCGGGAAATTATTTGAGCATCGGTTTCGGATATAGTTTCTTCCATGCAAGGAAAAGGGCCCTGCCGATCGGGTTGCTGTCTAACATTTTTGCTACTCTTATACTAAAAAACCGTTCAGGATAAAATCTATTACCCAGCCCAAGCTGAGCCGCATACATTTTACACTTTCGGATAAAACCCTTCACTGTAAGCCCCCCTCTCATTGATTTTGGGGTTCTTAGCAACCTGTGTGAAAGTCCCCGGCAGTAAAACAAAAGGAAATCAGCGGCTTTTTGCCGTATAATGTCCCTATATTCCCTGCTTTCATTCTTTAGTTTTTCGAGAAAAAAAATGAATCTTTCAAATGCTTGCTGAAATTTTATATCAGCAGAAGCTGCTGTCATGCTTTGATGTAAACGGAAAGAAAAACATTGCTTAGGCGATGTGACTTTATAACTAATCTTCGTCAAGCTGATCCACAAGGCAAAATCAGCGAATAAAAGATTAGGATAAGGGGGGATTCCCCCGAGCCTATCATAATCTGTGGACCTCATCATAAATCCTGTACCCATTACATCAACATTGTTACTAAGGAATTCTTCCAAAAAGCCCTTGGCCGTCTCTACTAACTTCATCGGCTTACAGTCCCTGATCTTTTCACCCTTTGAGTCAATATAATTAAAATGAGTCTGATAAAGTGCGGCATCAGGGTAATTCATGATCAACTCCTGCATGGTAAAAAGGTAATCCTTGTTCAGCCTGTCATCATGACCAATCAACGTAATAAATTCATTCTTGGGAATCTTAGAAATACGATCCCAGTTTTCTTCGATAACCAAAGCTTTCTCAGACGGGTAAATTTTAATCCTGGGATCAGCAATTGACCGTATCCATTCCGTAGTTCCGTCGGTACTGTCATTATCGAGCACTAACAAGTCAAAGTCGGGGACTGTCTGGGCAAGGATACTCCTGACACATTCCTTTAAATAATCCCCCCCATTGCGAACGGGTAATATAATACTGAATTTTGGCAAAGTCGGACAGTTGGATTATAGACCCCTCATTGTCTTCTTCAATCTGACCAGCAAATTATGCAGGAACGGGATATTCTTCTTTAAAAAATATTTAATCCTATATTTTCTTATATAACTAATTTGAAAAACTTCTTTTTCGGCCTGCCGGAGCCCTTGATTATAATCCATCTTTTTTTTATAATAGTTGTGAAGAAAGCTCAGGTGAGAAACCACCCATAATGCAGTAAACCTGAGCATCCTTTTTTTGATGTCGTCCCATTCCGAGAGATGAGATACTTTAAGTTCTATGTATTGAGGGAAGTTTTCCGCCGCAATAACTATTTGTTCATTTTGACTTCTGCCAAAGTTTTCCTTATGAAGGGTTTGACATCCGAGTGAGCGGTTTATTATCACACAACCTGAATGTGCGCCTGCGGTGCTGAGATAGGCATAATCACCTAAAAAGGGGGTGCCATAATCAGGAACCCCACCTAAACTTACCAGTATGTCTTTTTTTACAATCCCGGTTGACCATAGATAATGGGGGAATATACCAAAACTGAAAAGTTGTTTCAGGAATTCATCCGGGGAATATTTTTGTGTATAATCAATATCATGAACATTTGAAAGACAGGAATTGGTACCTACTTTGAAATGGTAGAGCTTACCGATTTCCGTATCAGTGCAAAACCAATCACATCCACCCAGGTACATCCCGTACCCGGGATATAACAATTGAAGATCATACAACGTTTTAAGCATATTGGGATATACAGGATCATCATCTGCAATCATGACGATAAATGATCCCTCTGAACGCTCCAGGCTTTTATTAAAGCTTTTTTTCATTCCCAGGTTTTCTTCGTTGGGAAAATATTTAAACCGAGGATCCTGGAAAGATTCAACAATCTCTCTCCCGCTTTGATCGACATCATTATCGGAAACAATCACTTCATAATCCGAAAAGGTTTGCAATAAAATGCTTTGCAGCGTAGATTTTAAATAACCTGGCCTTTTGTAGGTGGAAAAACAAAAACTGGCAAAAGGGGTATGCTGCATAAAGATATTTACTTGACTCTCATTAAATAGCCCCCCGGCGCAACGCTAATTAGTAGTTTATTATCAATGGAATAATCTACCTCAAAGGCCTTATTCATCTTTAAAAAGGCCTGCAGGGCTGTTTTAGGGTTATTCCCGATACCCCAGGGTCTCTTTTGGGAAAAATATCCTTCGGGCAGGTCCTCGACAATCGTATCAAAAACTACTAAATAAGAACCCATAGAAACAAAGGGCGAGTAAAGTTGCAATTCATGGAGCACATGATCATGTGTATGATTGGAATCAAGACTCACGAGGACCCTTTCTTTGCCTGCAACATGCTGTTTTACCTGTTCGATCGTTTCAGCACTG
>CAYSIU010000144.1:0-6888 GCA_964431095.1 uncultured Chitinophaga sp.
CATTCCCTGGCCCCGCAAACCGATATCGTGCAGGAACTCTCCATTGTGCAGGTGTATTTCATTATAAGAACCGGTTCCATAATTGTAATAATCGGAGGTCACCCGTTGCACAACAAGGGGATAAGGATTTGTATTTTCCTCGAACCCGAATTTGTCAATCGTATTCCCCGCATCACCTACACCTCTTGCTGCCAGCGCCGTTACACTTTGAACAAAAGGAAACCCACTGATAGTAGTGATCGCATTGGCATCGGATGTACGGATGGAAATCGAGTTCAGCCATTTTGATACATTGAGGATACTGACATTAGGCACGTTCCGTATCTGGGTAACATAGGAAGGTGTTACGGGTAGGTCCGTACTGTCCAACGCAATACCAAACCGCGCCCTGCGTAGGACAGACCTGATCGATAAATAACCCAACGGTGCGGACAGGCTGTAGGGATTGTTTCCCTTATTTTTCAGCTTAACAAGATACCGGCTGAACTGGCCTTGTGATTCGCCGGCAATAAGGGTCAGTGATAGAAAAAGGGGTAAAATTTTTTTCATGCAACTTTTAATCCTCAAATGTACGGCGTAAACGGGAATTTAGTTATGGTCGATCATCCATAGGGTGATGCCAAAGCCGGTTTTGTAGGGGCCGCCGGCACCCCCGGTATTCGGCTGGTATTCCCAGAGTTCATATTGACGGTATACAAGCCCGATCCCTTTAGAATAATTCTCCACGGCTCTTGACCGGGCGGCATAGGCTCCGGTGTTGGTGATCGGTACATTAAACGATTCATCCACCTCTTCGACACTGTACACATTTGAATAATTATTATTCATATAGCTGAAAGAGCCGGGCTGGCCATTATAGTGATAATCCCAGTCTTCCATATTATCGTCATTGCTGAAGTTGTAAAGAGGCCCATAAGGATCTGTGGGCAGGTAGCGGTTCCCTTTCCAGGAAAAACCATCCCTGAAGGGCAAGTGCAGCTTGATGAACCGGAGGTTATCTTCGGTAAGTTCTACCTGGTTGTCAAGAGGGGTGATGAAATACGAGCCTGAGGGCTGCCAGGCCTGGGTGCCGGCCGAATCGCGGATATACCGGAAAACCCGGTAAGCCGGGCGACCGAGATTATCCGTGATCAGCGCATCCACCTGGTGCTTTACCTGGTACTTGTGGATCTCCGTGGTTCTTCCAAAGTTGGTGAATACCATGGAATCCAGCCGGTACGTAATGTACTTTCCAGTAACAAGTGGCAAATAATCTGACAGCGAATCAGTGACCAATTCTTCTTTCTTATTGCAGGAGAAAAGCAGGATAGCCGCTATGGGCGCAGCAATCAGGCGGGTGATGGAAAAGATTCTCATAAGTGGTTTTTCTGCGTTCACGGATACAAAATTTTCAAATAAGCCCTGATAAAGCTACAAAGAAAAAGCGGGGCTCTGTAATGCTCCCGGTTTAGAACGGATTTCTTTGCCTTTTATTGTCTGAGAATCAATTGATAATCAAGAGTTCCGAGTTGGGAGTACAGTCTCTTACTGCCTGCCTCCTGTCTGTATGATGCCTCCACCAATCACATCATCCCCCTCGTAAAACACAGCGCTTTGGCCCGGTGCCACTCCTTTCACATTTTCATAAAAGCATACCAGGAGATGCCCATTTTGTGGATACAGGTTTGACAGGCTACCCCTGTCCTTATAGCGGATTTTTGTAATAACTTCCATCCCCGGTGTTATGTTTTCGTATTTCACCAGGTTCAGTTTACTTACGGTCATTTCATTTTGGTCCAGGTCCTCTTCATTGCCCAGCATGACCGTATTTGCCACAGGGTCGATATTGGTAACAAAAACCGGTCGGCCCAGCGCTATATCCAATCCTTTGCGTTGACCAATGGTATAAAAAGGATAACCTTTATGCTTACCTAAAACAGTTCCATGCTTGTCCACGAAGTTTCCGCCATTCACTTTTTCTTCTAATCCTTCCACCCTCCGCTTTAAAAAGCCGCGATAATCATTATCCGGTACAAAACAAATCTCGTAGCTCTCATTTTTCTTTGCTAATTCCGGGTAACCATAATCCAGGGCCATTTGGCGGATTTCTGTTTTGCGATAAGGGGCAAGGGGCAATAAGGTTCTGCTTAACAGGTCCTGCTGTAATCCCCACAATACATAACTCTGGTCTTTTGTATCATCCACTGCCTTGCTGACCACAAACCTTCCATTGTCATGCCGGTAGATTCTTGCATAATGGCCCGTGGCAATCCAGTCACAACCCAGTGCGTCGGCTCTTTTCAATAATGCCCTCCATTTGATATGCGTATTGCAGAGCACACAGGGGTTGGGTGTTCGGCCTGCCAGGTATTCCTCTACAAAATTGTCGATCACAAAATCGCCGAATTCTTCACGAAGATCTATTACATAATGCGGGAACCCGTGTTGCACAGCCGCCATACGGGCATCATTGAAGCTATCCAGGTTACAACAACCGGTTTCTTTCTTACCTCCTCCACTGCTGCTGTAATCCCAGGTTTTACTGGGGATGCCCACCACCTCATAACCCTGGTCATGAAGCATCAGCGCAGTAAGGGTACTGTCGATACCGCCACTCATGGCCACCAGCACTTTTCCTTTCCGGCTCATACCCTTATACTTTAAAGAGGAGTTTAATGAAAAAATTCGAGCCGCAAATATACGATGATATCCTCTGCTTTTGGCAGGGTGTGTGATCAGTGAGCATACAATTCTTTCGAAGAATACGCGGGCAGAACAGTCTGGAAACGAAGCGGAGACCCGGGTTACAAAAAAGCCACCTTTCGGTGGCTTTTGATTTACTGTGACGGACTGATGCTAGTTTTTACTCTTTACTTTGTCTTTGTTCTCTTTGTAACGCATGTCAGGGGTTCCGTCTTTTTTCAATTTTTTATTGGCAGAATAACGTTTATCGGGGGTTCCGTTCTTTTTCAAGGGGCCGGTGGTAGGGGCGACCGATTTTACTGATTTTGTTTTTTCCCCGCCCGTTTTATTCTTAGTGGTGACTACGGTATTTTTTTGTTTCGTTTTGTCATTCTCCATTTTTACCTTTCCCGGGTTCACGGTTGTTTTCGTCTTCGTATTGGCCATATCATTCTTCGTCTTCGCATTCCCGGTGGTCGTGTTCTCTTTCATTTTCGTATCCGTCACGTTATTCTTGGTCTTCACTTCCCCGGTGTTTTTATTCTCTTTGGTCTTTACACCATTGTCTTTTGTCTTTACGACACCATGTTTTTCTTTTGTTTTTTCAGGCTTTTGGGCATAGGTAAATCCCACCAACCCCATTACAAGAAATGTTGCAATAAATAGTTTTTTCATGTCAGCTTAATTTAAATGTTAAAGAAAAAGTTTTCCAAATATCTTTCATAAAAAGTGCCATCTCCAAGTTTCAAAGATAGATTAACGTGAACTTAACCAGGGCTAAAATGCTGTTAGCCCGGACCGGGTTTAACTGCCGGTTAACCTTCGCCCACTGGCTCAACCGCCTGAATAATCGCATCTTTGCAGCTGATTGTAACTACGGATGCGTTCGTTTACCACGCGGTTAATCATCGTCATTGCCTCGCTCCTGATAGCGATCATCATCAGCATGCAGGTACATTGGCTGAACAAAACCTATGCTTTTGAGAAAAATGAGTTCAGTACCTCTGTCCTGAAAGCCATAAGGGGTGTCTACGAAGACCTCCCCCTGGTTTATAATTCTTCCCTTTCACTCGATAGCCTGGTGGAAAGATATGACGAAAATACCTTTTTGTTCCGAATTGACAGCATACCTGCGAGGGATACCCTGCTCCACCATCTTTACGGGGAACTGGAGGATTTTCATGTGTTCACGGATTACAAAGTAGCCTTATATAATCCCTTGCAAACGAAATACCTGTACCAGGAATATATATCGGCGGATGCTTCCAGAAAGAACGAAGACGTGGGAACACAGCTCCCCGTACTAAAGAGAAAATACAACTATGTGCACCTTTTTTTCCCCAACCGCAGCAAGTATATTATCCGGGCCATGCGGACCTGGATCTATTCCAGCATTGTGCTGCTCATTTTACTGATCGGTTTTTCATTTTCGATCTATTATTTCGTGAAGCAGAAATTCCTGGTGGATATACAAAAGGATTTTATCAATAATGTTACCCATGAATTCAGCACGCCCCTCTCGGTCATTGACCTGTCGGCCGAAGGCCTCGAAAAACCCACCATTCTTTCCAACGCGGAAAAACATAGCCGCTATGTGTCGGCCATTAAATACCAATCAGATTACCTGAAGAATCACATCACTAACCTGATCAATACCGTGATCGCCGGACAATATCATCTCGCTGTTCACAAGGAAAAAGTCGTCCCTAACGAGCTTTTAAAAAGGGCGGTGCTTCAGCTGGAAACATTGCTTACGAAGAAGGGGGGCACCGTAGCCTGGCAGTTGGACGAACAAAATACCCCCATCCTGGCAGACGAGGAGAATCTTTATCTTGCCTTTTTCAATATTATCAATAATGCCATCAAGTATTCCCCGGTGCCCATGGTGGTGATCTCGACCTTCCGGCAGGATAACCGCTACCTGGTAAGCATTAAGGATAACGGGTTGGGGATAGAACCCTCGCAACAAAAGAAGATCTTTAAAAAATTTTACAGGACCCCTAACGGGAACCTGCATAGTATAAAAGGACTGGGGCTGGGGCTGTATTTTACCCGGAAAGTCATCGATGGTCACCGGGGCCATATCCGGGTTAACAGCATCCCGGGGATCGGCAGTGAATTTAAAATCGAACTGCCCTTGATGATGAATTAATATGGATGCAAAAGCAAGGATATTACTCGCTGAAGATGATGAGAACCTGGGCGACCTCATGAAAGAGGCGTTGGAAGAAGAAGGATATACCGTGCAGGTCTGCGGCGACGGGCAGTCTGCCATCGATGTATTCGACAAAAATAAGTTTGACATCTGCCTGCTCGATGTGATGATGCCGGTGAAAGATGGATTTACCGTAGCCAAAAAGATCCGCCAGCAAACCGATGTGATCCCCATCTTCTTTCTTAGCACCCGTGCCCAGCTGGAAGACAAAATGAATGCCTATAGCAGGGGAGCGGATGATTATATTGTCAAACCCTTTGCCATGAAAGAACTCCTGCTGAAGCTGGAGGTCTTCTTACGACGGACCCGGAAAATGTTCAGCGAAACAAAGCAGGAATTCCGGTTCGGTAAGCTGCATTTTTCCTACACCGATTTAAAATTCAGGGGACCGCTTGGCAGTTTTAACCTTAAACAAAAAGAAGCGGACCTGCTCCGGTTCCTCTGTCAATATCCTAACAGGATCCTGAAAAGGGACGAGATACTTATCGCCGTTTGGGGAAAGGATGATTATTTCCTGGGCAGGAGCATGGATGTTTTTATGAGCAAAATCCGCAAATACCTGAAAGCAGACCCCAACGTGGTATTGGAAACCATTCATGGCATCGGGTACCGCTTTAGTTTCCCTTCGTCATAAGATGAATCATTGACATCCTGCGGTTTTCCTGATTATTTTCCTTTTTTACATACAGGCGATCCGGTTAAAGTCCTGCCCGTGAATGAATTGCTTACCGATCAAAAAAAATACCGGGAAAAACATCCCGATTAACCACTGATTAACCTGATCTGAATCTTTATAATTGGAAATTTATGATTCTTACAGTTCTTTCAGATTGTTCGGTTTTTTCTCGTGTCAGTGGTTAAGTAGCGGGCCGGTAATACCGGCCCTTTTTATTACGCTGTCATCCTTTGAATCTTATTGTTAGCAACCGGATGCCAATAGGAAGGGAAGTCCTTTGCTCCACGGGCCATTCCTTGTAGTCAAATAATCGTAACTTGCTATACTTAATTATTATTTACGAACTTAAAATTTGAGCACTATGATTAAAATGCAGGTAATCGGTAACCTCGGCAAGGACTGCGTGGTAAATACCGTAAATGGAAAGAATGTGATCAACTTCACGATTGCACACACCGAAAAGTACAAAGATAGCCAGGGCAATCAGCAGGAAAAAACAACCTGGGTGGACTGTGCTTATTGGACGGATCGTACCGCGGTGGCACAATACCTGACCAAAGGCAAGCAGGTATACGTAGAAGGACAACCAGAAGCCAGGTCTTTTCAAAGAAATGACGGCACGCCGGGCGCCTCTCTTTCCCTGCGCGTAAGGGAAGTACAGTTATTGGGCGGTAGAGGAGATAGCGGCAGTGGTTCTTATCAACCTGCCGCATCAGTTCCAGCTTCTTCTTCCCAGGTCAGCAGCGATATTCCTTCACCCAGCGATATTACAGAGCCGGTGGATGATCTTCCTTTTTAATGATCGTCATGATTACAAATTACAGCCCCCGAAAGGGGGCTTTTTATTTGATAATTATTGTTTCTTTGCGACATGCCGGATCAACTGTTTTCTTATCAGCAATTGTTTGAGTTTACCAGGAATATTTTTGAAAAAATTGGCTGCAGTCCTGATCATGCAAAGATTGCTGCTGCCGGATTATTATCCGCAGACCTGCGGGGTATCGATTCACACGGTGTAGCACGTCTGAGTGGTTACGTGCGGCTTTGGGAGATCAACAGGATCAATGCTGCCCCCGGGATGAAGATCATTCATGAAACGATGACAACAGCCGTAGTGGATGGGGATCGGGGGTTTGGGTTGGTGGTGGCCCCATTTGCGATGCAAATTGCCATTCAGAAAGCAAAGGATGCCGGCACAGGCTGGGTGAGCGTACAGAACAGCAATCATTTTGGCATTGCGGCGCATCATGCAATGATGGCACTGCAGCACGATATGATCGGAATGGCGATGACGAATGCCAGTCCTTTGGTGGCGCCCACATTTTCCATCGACAGG
>CAYSIU010000145.1:0-6881 GCA_964431095.1 uncultured Chitinophaga sp.
TTTGTTGAAAGCGGGCCAATCCCGTGATAGTTTTTTTATAACTACCGGGGCACCAGGCGCATAAAACTCCTTTTTAAACAGGTCCGGCTCTATGGTATCAAAAGTCGCAACCGGTTTTAATTGCATGACAGTCGGATAGTTTTTGTAAAGATAAGGGGGTGAAAATACAAATTGCCGTGAAAATGATAATTGACAGAGTGAATACCATGCAACAAAATGCCGCCTTTTAAAGGCGGCAATACTTTGATTCACAAGGATGTTTTATATAATGCGATATTGATAGGGTTATATTACCCTGGGCTGATTGTTGCGTCTTAAACGCATGGCATCACGGCGAGCCTTACACTTTATTTTATGCAATCTCCTTCTTTCCATCGGGCTAACGATGCCATCCCTGCGGGCATGTTGCTCAGCCAGTCTGTAGCGAACCAGGTCCCTTCGCAGTTCCATCCGTTCCTGTTGGGCCAAAGCGCCATCGTTGAATGAATGTCTTAAACGGTATTTGCGGTTACCCGTTTGCGAGGAGGCCGCAAGAGAAAGCAACAAAAGAAGTATAGATAATGATATAATTTTTTTCATATAAAGATTTTTTGAAGTCTGATATAAGACATAACGGCGAGATAGAGGTTTAACCGTTATCAAAATATTGTGATAAATCATGGTTCGTTTTCACTTTACCGGGACTGGGTTCCCGGGGTCATTGGAATGGCAACAAAGTCTTTTGAACTGTATATGATCCAAAACTTTTACGATGATGCGGGCATAAGCCATGGCGGGCAATGGCGTGGCGATGAAATTCGGTGGCATAACCTTTGTTCCTGTTCCAGCCATAGTGGGGAAATTCTTTGTGCAGCGAAAACATATATTCATCCCGGTAGGTCTTAGCAAGGATGCTGGCGGCTGCGATAGATGTAAACCTGGCGTCGCCTTTCACCATGCAGCGATGCGGAATTTTTTTGTAGGATGCAAAGCGATTACCATCCACTAATATCAGTTCCGGTCTTTGTTTTAATTGGTCCAACGCCAGATGCATTGCTTTGAACGAGGCCCTGAGAATATTTATTTCATCGATTTCGTGGTTGGAAATGCTCGCCACGGCAAAGCCAAGAGCGGCAGCTTCGATCAATGGACGTAATTCATTCCGGTCCTTTTCCGCCACTTGTTTGGAGTCATTCAGTAACGGGTGAGAAAAGTCTTTGGGTAAAATGACAGCCGCGGCAAATACCGGTCCTGCTAGGCAGCCACGGCCGGCTTCATCACATCCTGCTTCGATCAGTTTTTCCTGGTAAAAGGGAGAAAGCACGGCAATTTTTCAAAACAAAAATAAGCAGGCGGTACGAGCCATGTCATTTTATTTTCTCCCCTTACTGTAGCTGATGAGTCATTATTGTAACTTTAAATGATGATCACTGGTATTGGATGAAAGGTGATGGACCCACCTGACACACCCTAAAAACACGATATGAATTTCCTGAAAGCTCATTGGTTCCCGGTTGCACTGGTGATTATTTTTTTTGCGATGATCCTGCGTGAAATATTGCCGGGCGGGAAAAGTGGAACACCGGACAATATTGCCGAAACCACCTATGACCCCGCGACCAATGAATGGAATCCGCCGGATATCACCCAGCTTCCTAATGATGAGAAAGGAGACCTGATCCGTTATGGGCACGAACTTATTGCTAACACCTCCTATTATTTCGGACCCAAAGGAAATATTGCGTCAATTACCAACGGAATGAACTGCCAGAACTGCCATGTGGAAGCGGGTACAAGGTATTTTGGCAACTGTTTTTCTGCCGTTGCTTCACTTTATCCTACCTACCGACCAAGAAGCGGTATTGTTGAATCAATAGAATTCCGGGTCAATGATTGCATGAAAAGAAGTCTTAACGGGCAACCGATTGACAGCATGAGCAAAGAAATGCGGGCGATGGTGGACTACCTGAAATGGCTGGGCAAGGATGTTCCAAAGGGGGTAAAACCCAAGGGTGCCAATAGCGAGGAATTGGTTTTTTTGAACCGGGCAGCAGATACCGCAAAGGGACAACTGGTATATGTCAACCGGTGCCAGCGTTGCCACGGAACCAATGGAGAGGGTGCTTTGAAACCCGATCAGTCAGGGTTTATTTATCCTCCCTTATGGGGCCCCCAGAGTTATAATTCCGGCGCCGGTCTTTTCCGTTTATCGCGTTTTGCCGGCTATGTAAAGAACAATATGCCCTCGGATTCTGCTTCCTTTAACAACAGTGTGCTGACCAATGAACAGGCATGGGATGTTGCAGCCTATGTCAATTCCAGGCCAAGACCGGAAAAAACATTTCCTGGCGACTGGCCGGATCTCACAAAAAAAGCTATTGATTATCCCTTTGGACCATATGCGGACGGGTTTCCTCAGAACCAGCATAAGTACGGCCCTTTTATCCCGATTAAAGAGGCGATCGACAAATCAAAAAAGAATCCAAATAAAAATGCAGGCCGGTAAGAGCCTGCATTTTCTCTTCATGACTTTTTTATTTTATCCTGCAAAGCAATACTTGCAACCATGTTCCTGTGCCCGGCCTACGGCCCATACTCCCGATGGCACGATCTGGATGCCCGGCAACACACCCGCTTTCCATTCTTTATACACATCCTCGGCTTTCATATTCATCATGCCAGCAGCTACGGCACTATATACGGTCATGGCCATATTACAAACACAAAACATTACACCACTTGCCTGCAATTCATTGATGCCAATCTGTACTTCGCCGATTCCCGGAACCGAGAAATCTCCTTTTTGTGGTTTCCAGAATGCATTTCGGGTCGCCGGCGCTTTTGTTTTGGGATCGTCCGCTTTAAACAATTCCCCTAGTTTATATTTTTCCCAAAGCTCGTTATTCAATGCAAACCCCATAGCCGTATGACGCAGCACAACTACTACACTGCAGTCTTTTTCAGGACTGCCGGTGGCGGCGTTGGTCACCAAAAAAATACGGGGCCAGGCAAACGTAAATACTTCGTGTGGTTCCGGCGCGTCAAAGATGATCCTGTGTTTACCTTTTATTTTATTGAACCATGCATCGGGATCATCGGGGGCAGGGATAAAATTGTTTTCAGCATGCAGGTTCATGGATGGGATCGTGGCAAGGCTTACGGCTGCAGCACCGCTGGCAAGAGAAGCAAGAAAACGACGACGATCAGTACCTGTTTTTTGGTCATTTGTTTCCATAACAAAATAGTTTTTGATTGACGAAGGTTAATGAAAAGCAGCATAAGCTACGAAAAAAAATCACACCACAATTTTTTCTTGCCTGCCTGCCAGGGAAATTTCTAAAAGACAAAGGGTGACCAAACGTCGGGGATAAAATAGATCAAATGAACTAATTCCGTTCGGTACGGGCGGGCTTACCTTTGCGGCACTATGCCCGTTTCACTTTCAGAACGTTCCTCCCGCCCGGTGGCTATCTGGCTGCTCACGGGAGTGGGGATGATCATGGTGCAGATCTTACTGGGTGGGATCACCCGGCTAACGGGCTCAGGGTTGTCGGTTACCGAATGGAATATTGTCACAGGCACATTGCCACCCCTGAATGAACAGCAATGGCTGGCGGAATTTGATAAATATAAACTGACACCCCAGTTCCACCTGCTCAATTTTGAGTTTACATTAAAGGATTTCAAATTCATTTTTTTCTGGGAATGGATCCACCGGTTATGGGCCCGGTTGATGGGTCTGGTGTTTGCGATACCCTTTGTCATTTTCCTGATCCAGCGAAGGTTTAAACCTGCTATGGTGAAACCAATGATCATCCTTTTCCTGCTGGGGGCCCTGCAGGGAGCTATTGGCTGGATCATGGTCGCCAGCGGGCTTACAGGGGATGCCATTTATGTACAACCCACGCGGCTGGCGCTTCATTTCGTGTTTGCTTTAGGGTTATTATGTTATACTTTCTGGTTTGCTTTGCGCTTACTGGTTCCCGTGGAAAAAAAGCTGGTGAATGTATCAGCAAGAAAACTAACAATAGTCATAGTAGCATTGCTGGGAGTGCAATTGATCTATGGAGCATTGATGGCGGGGCATAAAGCAGCCGCAGCCGCTCCCACCTGGCCGGCTGTAAACGGCCGGCTCATCCCTGCCGGCATGATGAACAAAGAGGGGCTTTTGGACCTTATTGATAATAAGATCACCCTTCATTTCATACACAGGGTACTGGCTTATCTCTTACTCATCACCATCGTGGTGCTTACGATTAAACTATATAAAACAAAAGGTTCTTCTTTTTTTCACAGCGTTCGTAGATGGCCGATACTATTGGTGGTGCTGCAGATCCTATTGGGGATCCTGACGGTGCTGAATAGCGTAAAAATTGTACCCAATCACTGGGGGTCTTTTGAATGGCTGGCGCAGTTGCATCAACTGGTGGCGATGCTCCTGTTGCTTTCGCTGACGGGAGTATTGTACATCCTGGGATCTAAGAAAAGCTTGATACCCACCTGATCCCGGTTTTGACATAGCAGGTAATTATCAGTATTTTTAGGCAATAGCATTACATTTACATGAAAGCCTGGCTGAGAGGATTTTTTTATTCTTTCCCCATACAACTGGTGTTCCTGCACCTGCGCAAATACCAGGTACTCCTGCTTTTTTGGTTTTTGCTTTTCAGCACAGTGAACGGATCATTCATGAACACATTCGGGGCTGATTCATTGTACCTGGCACCTGAATACCTGGGTAATGTGAACTCGTTGAGTGCGGCGATCCTCGGGGCCTCTATCGGGATGTTCATTATGAGCTGGAACATTGCCACGTTTATTTTGTTCAGCCGCCATTTTCGGTTCCTTGCTGCTACCACCAACCCTTTTTTAAAATATTGTATCAATAATTCGATTATACCCGGGATCTTCCTGTTGTTTTATTTCTTTAAGGCTTATCATTTTGATCATCATAAAGAACTTATGAACCCGGGAGCGATCCTTTTCCTGTTTGGCGGCTTTTTATGCGGATTGATCCTGATCCTGGCGGCTTCTTTCATTTATTTTTTCAGGGCCGACCGGTCCATTTTGCGCCGGATGATGCCGGTAATCAGGGACCCCAGCTCTTATATTACACATCTCACGCAGATCAAGGAAGTATACCATGGCGCACCACTGACAAAAGTAGAATGGTATTTTGAAACACCGATACGTCTCCGTCGAGCCAGGGATGTTTCGCATTACACGGATGAATTCGTGGCATCTATTTTCAAGCGACATCATTTTGCCGCGATCCTTTCTGTATTTGCCGCTTTTTTATTCCTACTCGTAATCGGTTTTTTCCTGGATTATCCTTTCTTCCAGCTACCCGCCGGCGCCAGTATCACTATTTTCTTTTCCATATTGATCGGCGTGGCAGGAGCGATCACCTATTTCCTGCAGAGTTGGAGCGTTCCTTATCTCATTGGATTGGTGCTGTTGCTCAATATTTTTTATAAACTGAACTGGATCGATCCGCGCAATAAAGCCTATGGTTTGAATTACTGGAGTAAAGCGGAACGACCTTCTTACACCCGGGAAGGATTGCTGGCATTATGTACACCGGAAAAAAAAGAATTGGACCGGCAGAACATGATACGAATATTGAATAACTGGAAAAAGAAACAGGACAGTGAAAAGCCGTTGCTCGTGATGCTCAATACCAGCGGAGGAGGTCACCGCAGCGCTACTTTCACCCTGAGAGTATTACAATACCTGGACAGCAGCACAAAGGGCCGTATCCTGAAAAAAACATTCCTGATCAATGGAGCTTCGGGGGGAATGATCGGGGCCACTTATTTCAGGGAGCTTTACTTACGCAAACTGCAGGGGAAGCCCATCAACCTTGAGGATCCGCAATACGTTGACGATATTGCCGGGGATATACTGAATCCCCTTTTCACTTCTTTCTTTGCAAGAGATCTTATTTCACCCGCGCAAAAATTCAGCGTGGGAGCGTACCGGTATGTGAAAGACAGGGGTTATGCATTTGAACAAAAACTCAACAGTAATACAAGAGGGTTTCTCAATAAACAATTAAAGGACTATGTGGCAGATGAAAAAGCAGCCAACATACCCCTGATTTTTTTCAATTCGGTAGTGACGCGGGATGGCCGTAAGATGATCATCTCCACCCAACCGGTACGTTTTATGATGCAGGGACAGCGGGATACCACAGTGATTCCTTCGGCAGATCCGGATGTGGTTGATTTCACTTCTTTTTTTGCCAGGCAAGACCCCTACAATCTGCGGGTGCTAACGGCACTGCGGATGAATGCTACTTTCCCGATCGTATTACCCAATGTATGGCTTCCCTCGGAACCAGTCATAGATGTGATGGATGCGGGTCTACGGGATAACTATGGAGAAGAAACAACGCTCCGGTTCCTGTCCTGTTTCGATGAATGGATAAAACAAAATACCAGCGGTGTTCTGCTGATCCAGGTAAGGGACCGGGCAGCAGGCGGCTGGGAAGCACCCTATATATCGGACGATATCGGGGATCATGCCACAAAACCTTTTTTCCTGTTGCAACACAACTGGTATAAGATGATGGAATTTTTCCAGAATGATATGCTGACCTATTACAGTAATAATAGTGGCAACAAACTTTATAAGGTTTCTTTTCAGTACGCTGCCGATAAAGCAGAAAATAAGGCTGCATTGAATTTTCATCTGACCAAACGTGAAGAAAGGGATATTGTCGCATCGATCCGCTCAGCCGCCAATCAAAAAAGCTTCCGGCAGGTACTGGACCTGCTGAACAGGAAGCCGGGTACGGGTTCTCACCCTGGGGTCGTTACCCCGGTCCATGTATGGTAATGGCGATCACCAATGACAATGGATTATTTTGCGGCTAAGGCTGAAGCAGGTGAAAACATTTT
>CAYSIU010000146.1:0-6879 GCA_964431095.1 uncultured Chitinophaga sp.
TGGCATTGGACTCTTTTACTCCAAGCTCGATAGTCTTATCCGGGTTCACCTTTTGAAGCCGGAGGACCAGGCCTTCAGCGATCACTGTATCCGGCAGGGCCAGCGGCTCTCCTTTGGCAATGGCCAGCTTTGTGCTCACCGAATATCTGGAACCTGTTTTTGAGAAAATTCTAAGATCTGCTTCGTTCAAACCCCCGTTTTTACCGAATAATTCCTCGGGCAGGCTGTCCCTTGATCTGAGATTGCCCAGAATCATATAACCGGATGAATAGAAAAGCGAATCACCCTGTTTCAGCGTATGTGGATGAAAAGAAGAAGTGTCCTGTTGTTTATCAGGGTTGGGCAATGAAGTAATAAAGGTGAATACATCATGATCCCAATAGTGCCTGGAGGCGGGATTGGCCATCAGGCCCTCGTTACCTTTATAATTGACGAAAGCATTGGGATGCAGTACAAAATTTTCTTTCCCATCCTTGCTTTTAAAACGAATTTTATAGAACCAGAGTTGTTTTTTGGGATGGGCGGAATCGCTTTCATAGGTCAGCGAGTATTTACCCATATCCACCGTCAATCCTTTTACCAGTGTCAGGTTCTCCATAGGATTTTCATTGGCTGCCAGCGGAGCGGGAATACCATTGATATTGTTGGACAAAATTTCTTTGTTGGACGAAGAGATCAAAATGCCAAGCAACACCATGCCAAACCCGAAATGGGCAATGGATCCACCCGATAATTTCAGTTTCCCTTTTACTCCCAGCCAGATATAAGAAGCATTGGCGACAATCGCATATACACTGCAGGCTACCGCCAGCCAGATAGATGATCTGAATGCTGGTCCTTTTTTAATGTAATTGATGTCACCGAATGCAAGGACCAGGGTAGCGGCTATAACAGCGATCAGCGTGGGTATCGCGATCTTTTTCCTGAAATAAGGACCCGGTGTCTCTTTGTATTTCAGGTACTGGCCCGTGGCTGTGAGCAAACCGATGATTGCTGCCACATAAACCTGTATACTGTTGAAAGCGAATTCAGGATCTTCCGGTGGAGCGATCTTTGTACCGAATACTTTATTAAAAACCGGTAAAGAAGTTTTGCCGATGATCACGATCGCGGATAAAAACAGGACCAACGAACCGATGAACATCCAGAATTCCCGGGAAGAAGCACTCTCTTCTTTTTTGATAGCAGGGATCTGCCGGTACCTGTTGAAAAAAATGAACATGGAAGGGATCAGGAAAATCAATAAGAACCCCAATAATTGCCAGTTCATTCCGAGGTCGGTGAAGGCATGTACGGAAGCATCGCCCAAAATGCCACTACGGGTCAGAAAGGTAGAATAGAGAACTAAGCCAAAACAAAGAATAAAAAAAAGATGGGTGGCCCTTAAGGAATGACCGGAATGTTTATAGATCAGTAAACTATGAATACCCGCGATCAATACCAGCCAGGGAACCAGCGATGCATTCTCTACCGGGTCCCATGCCCAATATCCCCCGAATGTAAGGGATTCGTAAGCCCACATGGCGCCCATCATGATCCCCACACCCAATACTGCCGCAGAGAACAATGCCCAGGGCAGGGCAGGTTTGGTCCATTCACCGTATGAGCTGCCATCGGTATGCTTTTTCCAAAGACCCGCCATCGCAAATGAAAAGGGCACCACGGTAGAAGCAAACCCCATAAACAATACGGGGGGGTGAATGACCATCCAGTAATTCTGCAGCAATGGGTTCAGGTCATTTCCATCTTTAATGGAAGCCAGGTAATCCGGTCGCAGGGCCTGGCTCACATCGAAGTCAAGGTGCAGGGCAGGTGCGTTGTTCAGCACACCGGAATCCCTCAGCAAGATAAAAGGATTGGATCCCATTTTCCAGCCTGCAATGTAAATGCCGGCGATCATGGTGGCAAGGCAGAACTGCGCAAAACTCAGAATCGTCATCACGCGGCTTTCCCATTTTTTGCTGGTAATGATCAGGATCGTACCCAGTACACAGTGCCAAATGCTCCACAGCAGGAAGCTTCCTTCCTGCCCTTCCCAGAAACAGGCAAGAAGGTATTTGAATTCAAGGGAACGACTGCTGTGCTGCCAGGCATATCTGTATTCAAACAAATGGTTCTGGATAATGTAAAATAGGATACCAAAAATGGCAAAGACTGAAATGACTTCTGTGATAAAAGCAGACCGGGCCAGCTTTTTCCACCGGTTTGCATCTTCTTCTAATTTTGAGCGGGCAGATTTGAAATAGCAGAATGTTGCAACAAAAGAAGCCACCAGGGAAAGCACAATAAAAAAATGGCCAACCTGACCGGGTAAACGATGCTCACCGATATAATCCATCCGGTTTAGTATTTAAGTGGCTCAGAATTGTTTCCAGGAGGGGTGGTTTGGGTAGTATGCTGAATGTTCTTTTCTGCTGCCTTCATGTCGTCTTTGTATTTCGATGGACATTTGGTTTGTATATCCCTGCAATCAAAGATGCCGTCGCGGTATTTACCTTGCAGCACCAGTTTTTCAGCGATCAGCAGATTGGGGATCTCTCCTTTCCGGTAAACTACTTTCATCATCTGTGTGGAATCATTTACATCTTTAGCGTTAAAGCTCAGGTAGTTCGGGTTTTTTTTGGCATCATATTCAACGGGGACTGTCTTATCAAGCCGGACAGCCACATGAACAAACTTATCGGGCGATGATTTAGCCTGTGCAACCGTTTCATAGGTGGAAGCACCTCTCAGGAAGGAAATAAGCACAGCAATGGCTGCAGCAATCAAGACCAGCAATGCAATATGAATCCTTTTCATGACTTGTTTGTGGCGGCAAAGTTAGGCCAAAAATGTTATTAAGCTACAAGTCGCCAGCCACAAGGAAGGACCAGGGTACAGGATACAAGGACCTGGCAATAGTATGAATATTTTGATATGGGATTCAAATGAACTTAGAACAATCTTTTACCTCGTGCTTGTACCCGAACCTTATCTTTGCTTTGTCCACTGTTTCGATGCTGCCTGGCCTCAGGCAAGACGTATTCAGAAAAAAATTAAACAATGCTTTTTCAACTGAGCGAGGAACAACTGATGATCCAGCGGGCAGCGAGGGATTTTGCGCAGAACGAATGCCTGCCAGGGGTGATCGAGAGGGATGAGAAACAACAGTTCCCGCGTGAACAGGTGATGAAACTGGCAGACCTCGGTTTTTTGGGGATGATGGTGAAACCGGAATATGGAGGCGCCGGCATGGATACCATCAGTTATGTACTGGCCATGGAGGAGCTCAGTAAAGTAGATGCCAGTGTAAGCGTGGTAATGAGTGTCAACAACAGCCTTGTTTGTTATGGTTTGCAGGAATTCGGCACCGAAGAACAGAAACAAAATTACCTGGCACCCCTGGCGCAAGGCCGCAAAAACGGGGAATTGTATATCGGGGCTTTCATGCTGAGCGAGCCGGAAGCCGGTAGTGATGCGACTTCACAAAGAACGGTAGCGGAAGATAAAGGAGATCATTATTTGCTGAATGGCACCAAGAACTGGATCACCAATGGTGGCACCGCTTCGGTTTACCTGGTGATGGCCCAGACGCATCCTGCCAAAGGCTCGAGAGGTATCAATACACTGATCGTAGAAAAGAACTGGCCGGGGGTGGTGGTCGCTGCCAAGGAGAATAAACTCGGAATTCGTGGCAGTGATACGCATACGGTTATGTTCAATGATGTAAAAGTGCCCAAAGCCAACCGGGTGGGAGAGGATGGATTCGGTTTTAAGTTTGCCATGAAAACACTCGCTGGCGGCAGGATCGGCATCGCTTCGCAGGCCCTGGGGATTGCCAGTGGCGCTTTTGAGCTTTCAAAAGAATATTCAAAAACGCGGAAAGCATTTGGGACCGAGATCATGAACCACCAGGCGATCGCATTTAAACTGGCCGACATGGCCACGCGTATCGAAGCTGCCCGTTTGCTTTGCCTGAAAGCGGCATGGGAAAAAGATAATGAACTTGATTATACCCTCAGTTCTTCAATTGCAAAAGTGTATGCTTCAGAGACCGCTATGTGGACGACGGTGGAAGCGGTACAGATACATGGAGGCTACGGTTTTGTTAAAGAGTACCACGTAGAGCGATTGATGCGGGATGCCAAGATCACCCAGATCTATGAAGGTACCAGCGAAGTACAAAGGATTGTGATCAGCAGGAGTATTTTGAAATAATGTGAAAATGTGGAAATAAGCAAATGAGCGGCATCGTTTGCACATTTTAATTTTGTTACATGCCTGTTAATAAAGATGCTTATTTCCGGATCAGGTCTGAACTTGACCCCAAACAGGTAACACTCGTTGCCGTTTCCAAATCCAAGCCGCTGGAAGATATCCTTGAACTTTACCGGTTGGGTCACCGCGATTTCGGGGAGAATTACGTGCAGGAGATGCTGGTAAAAGCAAAACGCCTCCCGCCTGATATCCGCTGGCATTTCATCGGTCATTTACAAACCAATAAAGTCAAACCGGTCGTTCCCCATGTGCAACTGATCCAGGCGGTGGACAGTCTAAGGTTGTTGAAGGAGATCAATAAACAAGGAGAAAGGGAGCAAAGAGTACTGGATTGTTTGCTGCAATTGTATATTGCAGATGAAGAAACCAAATTCGGGTTAGATGAACAGGAATTAAATGAGTTGATAAGGCAGTTACCCGGTTTGGATTTGAAATATGCCAGTATCAGTGGTCTGATGGGTATGGCTAGTCTTACGGGAGACAAGGAAAAAGTAAGAAAAGAATTCCGCTACCTGAAAAAACTTTTTGACAGATACTCGCCGCTCATGACGCCCGACTCCCGACTACCGGTCCTATCCATGGGCATGAGCAGTGATTATCAAATTGCCGTGGAAGAGGGCTCAACCATGGTCAGGATAGGAAGCCTTATATTCGGAGAAAGAATATAAAAAACTGCAAGACCAGGGAACCTGCCTGCCGGCAGGCGAGACAAGGAATTTATGAGAGCTGAGTATTGTTTCTTATGCCTTGTTACTTCGATAAATATTCGTATTTTTTGCAATTAATGACCCTTTCAATGAGATATTGTTTTTTCTTTATTGCTCTCCAGTTAGCTGTATCGGCAAAGGCACAGCAGGAGAGAGACACCTTGTTGAGCCGCTGCCCGGTGGCGATCACGGACACCGTCAGTAACAATAATTATTTTGTAGAAGCAAGACCTGCCACACTGAAAGTGTATCGCGTACGGGGGAAACTAACGATCGCGGTGCAGCAAAAAGACCAGTTCTTTACCTTGTTCTTTCATGAGAAAAAATTAAAAAATTCAAAATACGACATTGAACCCGGTTCAAAAGGCAAAGACGAAGTGGAAGCCACTTATTCTTTCAAGTCCGGCGACCAGGTAGCCTACATCAATGTAGCATCAGGTACCATACATACCACATTCGACAAAGAGAAAAATGTGTGGAAACTCAAAGTCCTTGGCCTTATCACCAATCTTACCGACCGGACGCTCACGTATTACCGGGTGAAGGGTGACCTGACCATCAAATAAGTGGTTGTTTTTTGTCAGGCAAAACCCACCATTGGTGTAATCACTCATGCCAGCCAGAATTTGTATTTTTATTTTGAGCTATGCCGGTTCCTGCTTTTTTCTTCCGATATAAGCTGCATCACGTGATTCTTTGGATGCTGGTCTTCGGGGCATGGTTTTTCCTGAAGATCGATGAGTATGATTCCCCCTCAACATCTTTGCTGGTGATTGCGATCAAGGTAGTAGACATCGCACTAATGATCTATATCACCAATTACGTGTTCATTCCCCGGTTGCTCTACCGGAAGAAATACATGTGGTTTGCTTTGGCATTTGTCAGCATGATCCTCGCCAGCAGCGTTCTTAAAATGGATATTCTGGGTCATATCACCCACAATCCTGCACTGTATGACTGGTCAAAGAACCTGAGGACAAGGATCTATGATAATATCCTTCCGCATTTTTTCCTGGTCATCGCGGGAGCGGCCGTCAAGCTGATGTTTGATTATGGACGACTCCAGCAACGGATGGCGGAAACCGCCAAAGAAAAAGCAGAAGCGGAATTGAATTTCCTGAAATCGCAGATCAATCCGCATTTTGTTTTCAATTCCCTGAACGCCGTATATTTTCTGATCCATAAGGATAATCCCGAAGCCCGGGATGCACTCCATAAGTTTTCAGAAATGCTCCGTTACCAGTTGTATGAAATGAACGGCGGCAAAGTGCCTATTGAAAAAGAAGTTCGTTACCTGAAAGATTACATGGACCTGCAGCAATTGCGGAAAGATGAAAAATACACCGTACGATTCCATTGCGACCCTGCTGTCACCGGTTTTTTTATTGAGCCCCTCTTGTTGGTGCCATTAGTGGAGAATGCCTTCAAACATATCTCGCATCACAACGATCAAACCAATTTTGTCAATGTGGATATGAGCCGGGAAGATGGGATCTTTCGGTTTTGGGTGGAAAATTCCAAAGAAAGTCTGCCATCCACGGAGACAAAGGGTGGTATCGGGCTGCAAAATGTGAAAAGAAGATTGGAACTGCTCTACCCGGGACGGCATGAGCTGCAGATCAATAACAAGGCCCAAAGTTTCGCCGTTACATTGAACCTCCGTTTGTCATGAATATCAAATGCGTGATCATAGATGATGAGCCAATGGCCAGGAAGGGGCTGAAAGAATATATTGCCGACGCCGGTTTCCTGGAGATCGTTGGTGAATTCGACAACGCGCTAAAAGCAACAGATCTTGTCAGCAGCGGTGAAGTGCAATTGCTTTTCCTGGACATCCAGATGCCAAGGATCACGGGTCTTGATTTCTTCAAAAGCCTGCAACACCCGCCACCAGTTATTTTTACTACAGCTTACC
>CAYSIU010000147.1:0-6841 GCA_964431095.1 uncultured Chitinophaga sp.
TGAAACCCCGTGGGACGACCAGGTATTAAAAGAATCAAGGGCGGAGCGAACAGCCCGGGCAGTGAATCATGCCAAAGCAACCCTGATGGCCGGTTTTACCACGGTAAGAGACCTGGGATCCGAAGGTGCGATGTATGATGATGTGGGTTTGAAAAGGGCGATCGAAAAAGGGGTCATACCCGGACCCCGGATGATCGTATCCACCCGGGCGATCGTTGCAAGAGGAACCTATGGCCCTAAGTCGCCATCGCCTGATGTGGTATTGCCACAGGGAGCAGCGGAAGTGGGCAATGCCGATGAGATGTCAGAAGAGGTAAGAACACAGATCAGCAAGGGGGCCGACTTTATTAAGATCTACGCCGATTATCGCTGGGGAGCAGGAGGAACTGATCGACCCACTTTTACAATGGATGAAATAAGCGAAGCGGTGAAAATAGCAGGAAGTAGCGGCCGCCAGGTGGTTGCCCATGCCACAACAGCCGAAGGAATGCGACGGGCAATCATGGCGGGTGTTACCACGATCGAACATGGCGATAACGGCACGGAAGAGATTTTTAAATTGATGAAAGAAAAAGGAGTGGCCCTCTGCCCTACCCTTGCTGCCGGTGATGCAGTATTGCAATACCGCGGGTGGAAAAAAGGTACTGACCCGGAACCGCCCGGCATCACCAATAAGAAAAAAACATTCCAATTGGCCTTACAGTCAGGAGTCACTATTTGTATGGGCGGCGATGTGGGAGTGTTCGCTCACGGAGACAATGCAAGGGAAATGGAAATGATGGTGGAATACGGAATGCGCCCCATCGACGTATTAAGGTCAGCCACATCGGTGAACGCCATGGTGTTTGGCTATGCTACCAGGATTGGATCAATTGAAAAAGGCTTGCTGGCAGATATGATAGCGGTGGATGGAGATCCTTCCATTGATATAAAAAGTATCCGAAACGTAAAACTGGTGATGAAGGACGGGCTGATCTATAGACAGCCCTTGGTTAATCAGGGATCGGTGAATTAGGTCTTGCGTATTTAAAATCAGTTAGTATGAGAGGAACCCACTGACTAATTAACCATTCAACCGATTCACTAATTATTCCCATACACTATTCTCCAAATCCTGCCTTCTTTAGAATCGGAAATATACAAGGCTCCATCGGGCCCCTGTGCCAAACCACAGGGCCGGTATTTGGCCTGCCCGGGGCCGCTGATCGATTCCTTTCCCGCAAAACCATTGGCAAAGATCTCATATGAACCCGATAGTCTTCCTTTATCAAAAGGGACAAATACCACAAAATAGCCCGCCTGTTTCAACGGTGCGCGGTTCCAGCTCCCGTGAAAAGCAATAAAAGCCCCGTTCTTATATTTCGACGGGAACATTTTACCCGTGTAAAACAATAATGCATTCGGTGCCCAATGACCCGGGAAACCCATCAGGGGTTGATCCTTGCCGGCACAGCGTCCCTGTTTTTTGCCGTCCCCGCCGTATTCGGGCGCCAGCACTTTTTTCTTTTGTAAATGATCATAGTAGCAATAGGGCCAGCCGAAATCGCTGCCTTTTTTTATCAATAAAAATTCTTCGGCAGGCAGCTCGGCGCTTACCTCATCGGTGTAGAGTTGGGGAAAGAGCTGGGACAACTGGTCGCGCCCATGCTGCATGGCGTATAGATTCTCTTCTTTGTTATTCCAATCAAGCCCTACAATATTCCGGATACCGGTGGCATACCGGACACCATTCTCATAAGATTGATTCAGTTTGCCGGCCTTAAATTGCCAGACACCTCCGGCCTTTTCCAGCAGCGGACATGGATCCTGTCCCGGATTCCCCACTGACCGGTCATTGACCTGGCAGGCATTGGAAGGAGCCCCGATAGTGACATAAATATTTTCTTTATCATCCAACGCAATGGATTTGGAGTAATGCTGGCTCCCGTGCACCAGTCCACCAACAATTTTTTCGGGGGCATCAGGATTGGCAATTTCATTCCGCTCATTGAATTTGTAACGATATACAGCTTCATCCGATGAAGCATAGAGATAACCGTTCCGGATAGCGATACCGGTACCGGTATAATTACAGAAACTATTGACCGTCTGATAAGCGCCATTCACTTTCCGCAACACAATGATCCCTTTGCCGTCATTCAGTTTGTCAAGCTTTACATAGATATCCCCATTGCTATTGACAACAATATGCCGGTTCTTCCCCAGTGATTCCACCACGGTTTCAGCTTTAAATCCTGCCGGTAGTGTGAGCGAAATATCAGCCCCCGGAACAAAATATTTCCCTGGAAATGCAAATACACAGGTTAACAAAATAAATAATACGAATATCCTCAATGACAAGTTTCTCATTGGTAAAGTTTATTCCTAAAGTTAACTCTTTGAAATAAAATATAAATCATTTACAAAGGGAAGACCCGCTCGCCGGATAATTTTATACAGCATTACTTGCTTAACTTCAAACACTCAAACCACGATCATCATGAGACACAAACCAAACCGCTTCATTTTTGCTTTGTTTTCATTTCTTGTTGTCACCCGCGTGGCAGCACAGGATGATATTTCTTACAAGATGCCCCCGAAGGATATTGCCGATATGCTTCTTGCCAAAACTGAACCTTTTGTAAGCATTGACCCAAAAGGGGAATGGATGCTGTTCCTGCAGATCAGCAGTTATCCTTCCGTAGAAGAACTGGCGCGGCCGGAACTGAAGATCGCGGGCATGCGTATTAACCCTGCCAACTATGCACCCAGCCGCCAGAATTTTTTTGATGATCTCTACCTGGAAAATGTCGCCACCGGCAATCAATACAAAATAACCGGCCTCCCCGCGCCCCTGTATGGAGGCAATGTAAGCTGGAATCCCGATGGTAAAAAGATTGCGTTTACCCAAACCAGCTCCAACCGGATAGACCTGTATGTAATCGATGTAGCAACCCGCAAGGCTGTCAAAATAAATAAGACCGCTTTGAATATCATAAACGGCGGAGCTCAATGGTATGATAATAATGCATTACTATATCGAACGGTACTGAAGCCTACATCGGCCGCCCCTGCAAAACCGCTGGTGCCCAGGGGCCCCACCATCCAGGAAAACTATGGCAAATCCTCACCCCGTCCCACTTTCCAGGATCTGATCAAAAGTCCCTACGATGAACAGTTATATGAGTTTTATGCCACGACACAATTGGTGAAGAATGTGAACGGTACCGAAACCAGCATCGGTCAACCGGCCATCTACAGCAGCATTAATGTATCACCCGATAAAAAATACCTGCTGCTGCGGTTGCTGAAAAAACCTTTTTCTTACCTCGTACCCGCGAATGGATTCACGGCCACAGTAGTAATAACTGATATGTCGGCCCGTCCTGTCAAACAACTGGTTGACCTTCCTTCTGCTGAAACGGCACCGGGTGGAAATGATAATGTGCAATTTGTTCCCCGTGGTTTCGAATGGAGAGATGATGAGCCAGCCACGATTGTATGGTGTATGCCACTGGACAGCGGACTGATCAAAAAAGCGGTGGATTACCACGATGAGGTAAATGCGCTGCCCGCACCATTCAACACGACGCCCCAACAAATGTTCCGGACAAAAATGCGTTATCGTGGCGTTACCTGGGGTAATGCAAACCTTGCCATCGTTAGCGAGGGGTTGACCGGCAAACAGGTTGCCCAGGTGGATCGTTTCAACCCTGCAACAGGAGAGCTGCAAAAACTTTTTACGCGCAATAGCACCGACGCCTATTCCAATCCCGGGCAGCCGATAACCCTGCCCAATCAATATGGAAAGGAAGTATTGCTCATTATCAATAATGATAAATTGTTTTTTAATAACGTCACCGGCAGTTCGCCAAAAGGTGATCTTCCTTTTTTGCTCACTTATGACATTCAAACCCAAAAGGCTGACACTCTCTGGCATTGCAGGGAAGGCAGTTTTGAAGATGTGGTGAGATTGCTGGATGCCGATAAGCTGGTATTGATCACGCGGAAGGAAACAGAAAAGGAAGTACCGAACTACTGGCTTAAGAACTTACGGCTACGGATAGCTGACCGGCAACTCACAAACTTTACCAATCCTTATCCTCAACTGGAAGGCGTCACCAAAGAAAAAATAAAATATAAAAGAGCAGATGGTGTAGATCTTACGGGTGACCTCTATCTTCCCAAAGGTTATGACAAGAACCGGAATGGCAAGCTCCCTGTTTTTATCTGGGCTTACCCGGCAGAATATAATTCTGCTGCCGATGCTGCCCAGGTCCGGGGCAGCGAACATCATTTCACCCTGCTGAGCTGGGCCTCACCTGTCTTTTATGTTACCCAGGGCTATGCGGTCCTGAACAACGCAGAGATGCCCATCGTGTCGACGGGAAAGGATAAAAAACCAAACGATGATTTTGTTGAACAGCTCAGGATGAATGCAGAGGCAGCCATTCATGCGCTGGACTCTCTGGGTGTGGGTGATAAGAACCGGGTGGCGGTCGGAGGTCATAGTTATGGAGCTTTTATGACCGCAAACCTGCTGGCCCATACTCGGCTTTTCAAAGCAGGGATAGCCCGCAGCGGTGCCTACAACCGGACCCTGACTCCCTTTGGTTTTCAAAATGAGGACCGCAACTATTGGCAGGCTCCGGACCTGTATTATGCCATGAGCCCCTTCAGCTATGCTGATAAAATAAAAACTCCCTTGTTGCTGATCCACGGAGATATGGATGACAATACCGGTACTTTCCCGATTCAAAGCGAAAGATTATTCAATGCCATTAAGGGGAATGGAGGTGTAGTTAAATATATAAGCCTTCCTTATGAGGCCCACGGATACCGTGGCAGGGAAAATATCCTGCATATGCTGAGCGAGCAGCTTGCCTGGCTAGAGAAGTATGTAAAAAATGCCAATAAAAATGACAAGGAAGAAGTAAAAAAAGCATTTTAAGCATACCCGTTGTCATTGACATATTGTATCGCTTGCTGAAGGGCCCTTTCTTACGGGAAAGATCCAAATACTGTAAATTGGTTGGATGAAAAAAAATGCAGCCCTTGCAAAAAAAATATCGATGGGCATCATCGCCATCATTGGGTGGTATGCCCTGGGGCTTCAGTTATACGTCATGATCGACAAGATGACCACCAATGGTTATGGCCTTACCGAAACGATCGCCAATTTTTTCAGCTATTTCACCATTCTTACCAACCTGCTTGTCGCTATAAGTCTTACCCTATCTTTACTGGCACCTGCTTCTGTTCCCGGACGTTTTTTTGGATCCCCTTTCACTCAATCGGCGATCGCGGTCTATATTCTGATCGTTGGGATCATCTACAGTATTGCCTTACGGAAGACCTGGAACCCGGAAGGTCTGCAATTGATCGCCGACAGGCTCCTGCATGATGCCGTACCCCTTCTCTATTTTATTTTCTGGATCCTCTTCGTCCCCGGAAAACTGTTACAATGGAAAGACCCGGTGAGCTGGCTGATCTATCCCCTGATCTACCTTGTCTATATTTTGGTTCGGGGTTCGGCCACCGGCTGGTATCCCTACCCCTTCCTTAATATCACGGAACTCGGATATGGAAAGGTGATACTCAATATTGGTCTGATCGCCCTCGCATTTCTTGTAGTGGGTGTACTGCTGGTAACCATCAACCGTTTGATCATAAAAAAATAAAAAAAAGTTAAAGGGTCCTGAAATAGTGTACCCGGGGCAGTTCCGGCAGTTCCTGCAACTCTTTGGCATGGATTTGCGACTTTTGTACAGAGCGTATGAAAAAATATTTCATCTTCCTTGTTTTTGCAGCAGTTACTTCCCCTCTTTTTGCACAAAAAGTGGACAGTATCTGTTTTCATCTTTATACCGACAGCCTGAAAAAAGGGCAGTACAACTATATCAACGTGGACGGCAAACTTTCCAATGGGCGCTGGCTGCCACTGACATCAAAAGAAATAAATTTTTCCTGTGTCTCTGCGAACTTTGAAGGAAACGACCTGATCATCCCTTTTGATTTCGGGGAAAAAAAAGTGATAGTAAAAGCAGTATTGAAAGCTAACCCCTCCCTATGGATCGAAAAGACGATCTGGATCAAGCAAAATCCGGACCCCGCGCTTCCAACCCGGGAAGAGATCATGAAAGAGGCGCCACCGAGGAAATCTAAAAGTTAATCAGCATTTAAAGACGTTATGTCTTGGATGTTTATCAATGCTTCTCACCGGAATACCCAATTAACCTCCCGGCAGCTATCGGGATAACCCATCCATTCAGAGCGTTTTTTTGGCATCCTCGAGGAACTTCGCAAGGCCGATATCGGTGAGGGGATGTTTGAGTAATCCTAAAATAGATTCGAGCGGGCAGGTGCAAACATTGGCTCCCGCTTCGGCGCATTTTACAATGTGCAGCGGGTTGCGTATGGAAGCAGCGAGTATCTGCGTTTTAAATCCCTGGATGCTAATGATCTTTGCAATCTGTGCGATAAGCTGTACACCGTCCCAGCCACTGTCATCGATCCGGCCAATGAAAGGAGATACATAATTCGCCCCCGCCTTGGCGGCTAGGATGGACTGGCCGGCAGAAAAGACCAGCGTGCAATTGGTCCGGATCCCGTTATCGCTGAACCATTTCAAAGCCTTCACACCATCCTTGATCATCGGTACTTTCACAACAATATTCGGGTGAATGGCCGATAGTTTTTTTCCTTCTTCCACGATCCCGGCAAAATCAGTGCTGATCACTTCGGCACTGATATCGCCCTTCACCATTTCGCAAATTGTTTGACAGTGATTGAGCACTGCAGCCTCACCTTTGATGCCTTCCTTGGCCTTCAAGTAAGGCTTGGTTGTCACGCCATCCATTAT
>CAYSIU010000148.1:0-6836 GCA_964431095.1 uncultured Chitinophaga sp.
TACAAGAGAAATAACAATTAAAACTTGTTGAGGCAAAAACTTTCAAATCAGAAAGTATTGCACTTAATTACTTGAAACAGTAAGAGAAAAACCTGCGAAAAGAGTGGTAAACTTTACTATGAGCCATCAGGACAATAAACAACGAACCGCCAACATAAGGCTTCCCGCCATAGCCTGCCCCGCCGAAGGCGGGGGCGCGAAGGCCGGCCGGCTGATGAAAACAAGTTAGCCGTCCTGCCTGCATACTTAAATTCGTAAATTCATTCTGGCCACAGCCTGTCCAGACATCCGCCGCAGGCGGATCGTCGGGGCTTGTCCAGATATGCGAAGCTTCATCTGGACGCCAAGCCCGGATCTTGGGGGCAAGTTTGATGGCTGCATAAACTTAAATGGAGAAGAGAATATGAAAAACATCAATTCAACACGGCGTGACTTTCTTAAGATGGCGGGAATTGCGTCAGCATCATTGGCATGTCCCGACAAGATTTATTCATCAAATCTAACAAAGCCTAAGATTCAGGGAGACAAGGTTCCTCCGGCAAGTAGCCAGTTCAGGCTGTACAGCGGAATTCTACGGTTGTATGACGAATTCGATTCCTTGCCAGACAAACTTGCACCTGGTTTTCAATACGAGAATTCCCACCCTGAACTTGAACGATTACGTAGAAATTATCAACTTGACCAAGTTGCAGGAAATGGAAATGACTGGTCCAGGGCCCTGAACCTGATGAGATGGATAACGGAGCGAATCAGCTATAGGGCAGATATCACAAGTGCTTTACCAGAAGTCTGTAAATCGCTTCCCATGAATTCGGTCGGGCTTTTGGAATATTCATTTGATAAGGGTAAGGATTATGGTATAAACTGCTACATGCATGCTATAATCCTTACTGAGGCCTGTCTTTCCATAGGATTGAAAAGCCGTATAGTGTCTTTAAATCCGCTGAATCCATATGATTATGATAATCATCTGGTAAACATAGTTTGGTGCAATGACTTTTCAAAATGGGTGATGATCGACTCTTCATTCAATGGATATCTTTCGGATGGTGCTGGACATATACTCAATCCCTGGGAGATAAGGGATCTGCTCTGTCGTCGTAAGACAATTGTTTGTAACGACGAGTTGGTATTTAATGGAGTTACGCACAATTCAGATGAATATATATGTTACATGGCGAAGAACTTAGTATACATGCATTCGCCAAGTTTCAACGGTTTCAACAGCACGACTACCTCAGAAAAGCCGTGGCTCACACTTACACCCAGGCATTTCGATGCTTGCAAGAGAGAGGCATACAATATGAAGTGGCGCATGGATGCGAATAATGATAATTGGGAAAATGATGAACTTGAGAAGCTAAGACAAAAGGAATGCTACCTTGTCTGTACTTCATCTATTGCATCATTCTCTCAAAAGCCTATCTAATCAGTTCACGGGTAGAAAAACAAGAATTCTGGACAATCATAAACCTGCCACCAACATGGAGTTTGCTGCTATGCTGGGTGACGAATAAATGCTCATCGTTCTGTTCGCTATCTGCAGCGATTGGGGCAGACGGAATTCTATTTGGCTTTTAGTTGTTAACTTCAACATCAGTAATTTTATTTGGCTTAGTTGCCGGGCAGACAGTTATAAAATTAACTCTTTTAAAATTTGAATAAAAAAATATGGAACCACAACTAGAAAAATTAAGGGAAGTACAAAAAGAGGCGTGGAATAAATCTTCAGCTGGCTGGAAAAAATGGGATGATATAATGATGGAATTCCTGAAGCCGATGAGTGAGGAAATGATAAGGATGCTGCATCTGAAAGATGATGATATAGTACTGGATGTTGCAACAGGTACCGGAGAGCCGGGACTGACCATAGCTTCAATTTTGCAAAATGGAAAAGTAATCGGTATTGATCTTTCTGAAAAAATGATTGCAGTTGCTGAAGAAAATGCACGGAAACGGGACATTAAAAATTTTGAAACCATTTGTTGCGATATCTCAGCGCTTCCTTTTGTGAACGACACATTCACCGCCATCACTTGTCGGTTGGGCTTTAATTTATTTCCAGATATGAATCTTGCTTTGAGCGAAATGGTTCGCGTTTTGAAACCGGGAGGTCGCATCGTTGCTTCGGTGTGGAATATTCCTGAAAAAAATTCCTGGGTATCAGCCTCCATGCAAACCATGATATCCATGCTGCAATTGACACCACCTGCTGAAGGGGCACCAGGAATTTACCGTTGCTCAAAGCCCGGTTTGATGGCTGATCTTTTTGCGACTGCTGGTTTAAAAAACATTCACCAGAAAGAAGCGGAAGGTAAATTACAATTTGAAAATAGTACGACCTATTGGAGTTTCATAACTGAAACATCATCACCTGTTGCATTTTTTAAAGCAGATGAAGCACTTCAGCAACAAATAAAACAGACAGTGCTGGAAACAGTGAGCCAAAAAAGCCCGAATGATAACATTGCACTGGAATCAAATGCAATTATCATTTGCGGGGAAAAATAATTACCTGTTTAAGGCACGACAGCAGTTGTATTCTAGTAAACAAATGGCTATCTATAGCCATTTGTCATTTTATTCTGCTTTCAGAAGCCCGACTTCCGGAAACGCTTGCAAAAGTTCCGAAAAAGGTTCAGAGAGTTCGGACAGGCGTCAATCAGGCGGGGGTACGTTCGGGCGTGTAAAAACCCGCTTTTACAAACTGTGTCAATCCGCTAGACGTGATCAATTTTTCAGCTCTTAAACTTATGAGCAAAAACGATGGGGATGCTGTGTGCCAACGGAATTAAAACTGTTAAAAACAGTGATAAGCCGGGATTCACAAAGGAGAGGAACATGGCGATCACCAATAAAGCAAGGGCGAAAAACGAAATAATTTTTTTTGCCCTCATATATTGAGAAGTCGTGGCAGGTATTAGCTTTTTAACTACTGAGAACCCGTATAAGATGGTGAAGACCCCGCTGAGGAGGAAGATATTGAGCGCATAAATGAACACAGCAAGAGAAGTTGTTGAATAGCCCCAGCCCAGGGCAGTAGAAAAAGGCACAAGGGCGATAACGAGGATCAATAAGAAATTAAGAAGGGCAAATTGTTTGGTTATGCCTTTGATGTCTCTCATCAAATCATTATGAGAGATCCAGATCATGGTAAGCGTGGCGAATGAAACCAGGAAGCCGATGAGAGGAGTGACGGCTTTGTGTAGCTCCTGCCGGAGCGTTTCATCGGTGAGGGTTTTAACAGCGGGTATTTTGATTTCCAAAACCATAATGGTCATGATAATGGCCATGAGCGCATCCATAAACGTCACGAACCGTTCCTTTTCAATTTTCAGGAATTCCTTATTGATCTCCATAGCACAAGATTAGTAAGGTTATTTTATTCAAAGCCGAAATTGAGGAAGCGAATGTAATCATCTTCCCTGAGATGACTCAGGATATCACAACTTCCGGTAAAGAAGACCTCGTATAGTTATATATCTTTGCTTTATATCTATTACTCCGTTCAGCGTAGTTTCCCATGTTCCGAAGGATTTGCAATCCTTCGCCAGGCCCTGGACGTTAGTGGCAATACAAATGGTGACACTTAAAACATACAAACACTAAGAGATTCAGAATGATAAAGAGTATAGACAATGGAGAACTAAGCCAAGGCTTGACAAACAAAAAAGTTAGTGTTTTTCCATTTGCAGTATGTAGTGAAAAGCATAAAGAAGTGCCTACACATAGGCATTTTTCAGGTAGTAGAATACTTTTACTTTTGCATCATTAGTAACTTAAAAACAAAATAATGCACGCACAACTAATCACTTATCAATTAAACAATATTTCCCAGGCGGAATATTTGAAACAAATGGTTGAACCAGACGCTCCAATTTTAGCAAACGTAAAAGGTCTTATCTCAAAGGTTTGGCTGGCAGACGTAGAAAAAAATACTTTTGGTGGCTTCTATTTGTGGGAAAACAAAACTGCCATGGAAGACTTCATGCATTCTGATCTTGTAAAAGCCGTTGTAAGCAGACCATTCGTAAAAAATGTTTCTTCTGTCGACTTTGAAGTAAATCAAAAGGCTTCATTAATTACCCGTGGACTGAAATAAAAGGAAGCGTTTTCCGTAAGTTGGCAGATACACTACCGCTAACATGGGATTGCCAAAATGGGGCAGACGGAAGTACAATCAGCAGATGTAGTTCCGTTTTGCTTTTGTTCCGGGTGACAAAATAAGGTCTCCAACCAAATTCTTTCAATTTCTGTAACTTGGCCGTAGGTAAACAAAACCTACGGTCAAGGTTGAGCAGACGAGTCCTTTAGCGGTAATGCTAACCTTCCGATTAAACGACACCGCTAATTTAAAACCGAATACATAAACTAACTTTAAAAAGAGAAATGGAAACCCACGCACATCATATTCACAAGGCGCCTGGTCAAGGGTGGAAACATTATTTCTCCGAGTTTTTGATGCTATTCCTTGCAGTCTTATGTGGTTTCTTGGCCGAAAATATGAGGGAACATGCAGTTGAAGCGAAAAAAGAGAAACAGTATTTGAAGTCTCTTTGGTTAGATGTGCGAAACGATACAGCCTCTCTTAGAAAAAGTTCAGTTGAACTCAAAGAATCTAATCGAAGGATAGATACGTTATTGCAATTGTTAAAAAGTAATTATAGAAACGATTTCGCTTGCAAAATATATAAGATGGCCGTTTCGATTCCTTTTGAAGGTCAGGTTCCCCACCCTGATAATAAAACATTTGAAGAACTCAAAAGCTCTGGAAATCTTCGGCTGATAAATAACCAAGAATTATTAAACTCGATCGGGGTTTACTACGAGCTGTATAACAAAATGCAAACGGGAGGGCCGGGTCAAATGTCGTTTCAAAACAGGCACGACCTCTACCTTTTTACCTATGAGTTGTTTGATATGGTGGTTTTTCAGAAAATGCTCGAGTCTTCTGTGCGCATGACGCCCGCGGGACCCATTCTTCCCGATTCATGTGTGGAAAAGCCTGTTCTGCTTAGCAATGATCCGATAGTTATCAATAAAATCTGCGGGAGATACTTTTATATCCAAATGACACGGAATGTAATAACATGGTGGATAAATGAATTGTTTTTAAAAAAAGCGGACTCCTTGCTGACAAACCTTCAGAATGAGTATCATTTTGAAAATTGACTAAAAGCACCCGCTACATCTCCTTTTAGACCGTTACTGAATTCAAAGAAAGAGTCTTTATTCCAATCTCGATAATGATGCTCATATTTTTATTCCATTAATCGGCATTCGGTTTTCCAATTACAGGAGTCATCTGGTTCTTGCATTTGCAACATTGCCTTTTACTTTGAACAATTGTGTCGCTGTTATTTAATTCTTTTTATGTTAAACCTTGGTCCTTAATAGCACTACCACTGACATTGCATTGCAATCCCGCAGTTGTAGGAGTCAGCGACACCCGCCCCCGCCAGAACGATTCTGTCGGGCTGGCGTACCGAACGGTACGTTTGGGCGGGGAATATAATCTCAGCTTTTGTATCCTGAGTGTTCGGGACTATTTAACTTTAGAATGGCGAAGTAAGAAAAAAAACCTGCCCGACTGTAGTGGCGGGTTATCCCACACTTGCGGGACAAGTTGCGCGGACGTTAGCAGCCATTGGTAAACGCCAGTTCGGATGATGAAAAAATTACTGACTTTCTTGATCTTCACTCAACTCGTTGCTTATGGTCAGCCTAAGACGAAACGAGTAATTGTAGAAGGCACTGGCAAGCCTATTCTATTGCTGAATGGCGGAACTTTTGACATGACTTCCTTTGCCACTCACTCAAAATTATTGCGCGATTCATTTACAGTGATCCGAATGGAACAGTTCAATATTCAATATGCCACCGAAGGCTTGAGACTGCCAGAAACTTATTCGGTCAAAACAGAAAGTGACGCCATAGAAAGAACACTTGATTCCATTCATATAAATGAACCCATAATTTTAGTCGGACATTCATACGGAGGAGTAATAGCCTTTGATTTTGCTCTTAACCATCCTGACCGAATCCAATCGCTTGTCTTGATTGAACCACCACTATATGGAATCCCTAAGGCCAGGGGAGAATTTACCGCGCAAATGAAAGAAAGGGAAGTTTTTTTGAGACAGCTTACGCCCCGGGCAAAAATTACCGAAGACGTGGTCAAGCGATTCAGATGTGAACTATTGAATTGTGATTCGTTTGACATTCGTCACCATCCACTATGGACCACGTGGATAAAACAAAAGGACAGACTGAAGGGGTTATCCGCAGTCGCGAACTATCGAATCGATTTTAAAAAATTGCATGATTTTAAAAAACCAGTGCTCATTATAACTGGATCGGAAACCGTTGCGTTTCATAAAAAGGTTAATGAATTGCTTGTTAGCCAATTTTCACATTCACGCACCGGGAGTTTACCTGGCGGCCATACATCCATATATCAAAATGCCGAAGCTTTTATTCAAATATTAACCGGATTTCTGCGAACGAATACCAATGGCTACTAACATCGAATTGCCAATCCCGCAGGTGAGGGACAAGTTGCGTGAACGTTTGTGGTCATTGTATTAACGGATCTCTTACAAGCAAAATAGTCACATAATGCATGATAATGAAAAAAATGAAAGTGGGTACAAATCGAATAAAACGATTCAAACCCCTTTTGCTCAGACGTTCTTCCACGGCACAAAAGCTGACCTAAAGATTGGCGATTTTATCGAAATTGGTCTTAACTCAAACTATGGACAAAATAAAAAAGCGAAATATATCTATCTGACAGCTACATTGGACGCTGCAATTTGGGGAGCCGAACTTTCTTT